>JAKAGD010000018.1 GCA_021817685.1 bacterium | reverse complement strand
CCACGAACGCAGGGAGGGCGTCTTTTACTTTATTTATAGCAATGAACGTTTGCAGGGCGCTGAGGTCCAGGTTGTAGTCGAAGGAGTAGACGCGCAGGCTGGGATAGGTGTCGTGCAGATAGGAGAGCGCATAACCGGCCTTGTCGCAATCGGCGCAGTCGCCGGCGTTGCTGTAGAAATAGAGGACCGTGACGGGCTTCGTCCCGCAGGCCTCGGCAAGCTGTTTGGTGATGAGATAGTCGCGTATCTCAAGCAGGGAGTACTGTTGTTTCAGGCGTATCACTTGCGGGTTATCAATGCCGAGCTGGCTTTCAGCGTACGAGAGGCGGGTGCCGAGGTCGGCAAGCTTGCCGATGAACGCGGTTGAAGACGCGGCGGTATCGCAGGGCGCCGCTTCGAGCAAGGAGAATTGCGTATCCAGAGAAAGCGTATCAATGGAGAGCTGGTCCTCGATGGCGCCGAGTTCGGTAATGCGCGCGTTATTCAAATAGTTGACGGCATAGGCGACCGTGCCGGTAAGCGCTGCCGTAATGGCGAGCGCGATGAGGACGTTCCGGGTGACGAGCGACATAGGGATAGAATTTAGCGCCACAGGCGGTGCTTGCCGAAAGTGACGTCGGCCGTCGAGCGCAAGAGCCACAAGGGCGCGACAAGCCCGTAGAGGAATGTGTACGAAATGAGGCCGAGCGCGAGCCCGCCCGGTGTTTTTGAAATGCGCTTGCCGGCGACGATGAGCGAGAGCGCGGTGAGGAGCGTGGCCGCACCGAGCAACACATAGAAGCTTACGGGGAGATAGAACCAATCAAGCTGGCCGTGCGGAAGGAGCGTATAGGAGAGCGGGATGCCGGCGCGGATGGAAAGCGCCGTGAGGGTATTCCGAATGAGTTCAAAGAGCATGAGGGAGAAGATGAGGATGCCGCTTCCGATAGCGATGAGCGCCGCGGGGAGAATCAGCATACCGAGTACGCCGTGGCTGCGGGATCCTATGAGGCCGCGGTACTCGCCGAGGATATTGCGGAGAAAGCCGGTCGTCCAACGCGTCCGCTGTTTTACGAGCCTCAGGACCGTCCGGGGCGCCTTGGTGTACACGCGGGCGTGCGGCGCGTTCTCAATGTGATAGCCCTTCTGCTGGATGCGGAGCGCCATTTCCATGTCTTCGGTATGGTGGCCGTGGCGGAACTCACCGATTTCTTTGATGGTGCTGTGCCGATAGAACGAGAAGGGTCCCGGCGTCACGTAGAGGCCGTTGATGGAGGCGAACGCGTGCCGGAGCGTAATGCCGAAGATGTATTCGGCGTTCTGCATATGCTCAAGGAAATTCTTCGGGCGGTGTATGGACATGGCTGCCGTCACGGCCGCCACGCGCGCGTCGGCGAAGCAGGGGATGATTTCGCGGAGCGCATCCGGCTCTACGAACGAGTCCGCATCAAGGCATCCGATGATTTCCGCGTCGGTCGTCGCGATGCCGGCATTGAGCGCGGTATGCTTCCCGCCGTTCTCTTTGCGGATGATGCGCACCTGCGGATGATCGGCGAACGCCGCCATTGCCGCCGGCGTCGCATCGGTGGACCCGTCGTCTACCAGGATGATCTCAAGCTTGTCCTTGGGATACTCAAGCGCGAGAAGCGATTCGCACGTTCCTGCGACGGTGCCCGCCTCGTTCCAGCAGGGCACAATGATGGCCACCGAGGGCGTTTCCGCGCCCACCAAGCGGGCGCGAGCGCTCCGCGCGGGCTTTGAGAGGAGCGTCACCAGGACGAACGACTCAAAGAATATCGCGATGAAGAGAAACGGATACGCGAGCATCTCAGGGCTCATATATAGCGCCACTGTAGCATAATCTGCTATATTTTCAGCATGGATCAACCGGGCCGCCTCCATCCCATTACCGTCGCTATCCGCGAGATGGCGGACATTTTCGGCCGCATGGGGTTTGGCGTCGTCCAGGGTCCGGAACTGGAGACCGAGCACTACAACTTTGACGCCCTGAATATTCCCGCCGACCACCCGTCGCGGGATATGTGGGACACCTTCTGGGTTAAGGGAAGGGAAGGCGAGGAGCGCAAGCTTCTGCGGACGCATACTTCGCCGATGCAGATACGCTGGTTGGAAAAGCACGGCGCGCCGACGCGCATCATCGTGCCTGGGAAAGTGTTCCGGAACGAAGCGACGGATGCGACGCATGAGGCGCAGTTCTACCAGCTTGAGGGGCTCGCGGTCGGCACCGATGTTACGCTCGCGCACCTGAAGGGCACGCTGGAACGGTTCTGCAAAGAGTACTTCGGGAAGGATGCGAAGATACGCCTGCGACCGAGTTACTTCCCGTTCACGGAGCCGTCGGTGGAAGTGGATGTATGGTTCCCGGCGCAGAACAAGTGGCTAGAGGTCATGGGCGCGGGCATGGTGCACCCGAAGGTGCTAGAGAACGCCGGCGTTGATCCGAAGAAATACCAAGGCTTCGCTTTCGGTCTCGGCGTGGAGCGGTTCGTGATGATCAAGTACGGCATTCCGGACGTGCGCCTGTTCCATTCGGGCGATATCCGGTTCAATTACGCTTTTGACGAAACGCCGGTATGAACTGCGTCTTTTGTTCCATCATCGGGGAGAACAGTCCGCACCACGAGATCATTTGGCAGGATGACGGGCATATCGTTTTCGTGCCGAACGAACCGAACCGCCTCGGACACATACTCGTCGTACCCAAGAAGCACATCTCGTACGCGTTTGATATGCCCCCGGAAGAGTACGCCGCGCTCCAAGTGATGTCGCGCGCGGTCGCCGTACGGCTCAAGAAAGTGACCCCCGGCGAGCGCATTGCGCTCATCATAGACGGCATGAGCGTACCGCACGTGCATGTGCACCTGATGCCGGTGGATATGTCGGGCGATTTTTGCGTACCCAGGGTCAAGGAAGGTGAAACCACCGATGCGTTGCTCGCATCAATGGGCGAAACGTTGCGCGCCGGCTTCGCCGGGTTCGTTCCGGAACAAGAGGTATGAAGATCTCCCGCAACTGGCTCCAGACCTATTTTGATAAACCGCTCCCGGATGCGGAGACGATAGCCGACGCGTATACCTTCCATGCGTTTGAAATAGAAGAAGCTGCGGGCGACATGATGGATGTGAAAGTGCTTCCGAATCGCGCGGCGGATTGCCTTTCGCATCTCGGACTTGCAAAAGAACTTTCAGCGATACTCGATCTGCCGATAAAGGAGCATTCACCGCGCGAGCTGCCGGCAGAATTCCCCACAACCGATAAGCTTCTGGTGACAATAGAGGATCCGAAGAAATGCGTACGCTACATGGGCGCCCTCGTAAGGGGAGCGAAGGTCGGCCCATCGCCCGCATGGCTGAAAGAGGCGTTGGAAGCGGTCGGACAGCGCTCCATCAACAACATCGTAGACGCTACTAACTACGTGATGCTCAACATTGGCCAGCCGCTCCACGCATTTGATGCCGGGAAGCTTGCACAGAAAAACGGCGCGTATGCGATAAAAGTGCGCGGTGCAAGGGAGGGAGAAAAAATAACAACCCTCTCGGGCGAAGAATACGCCTTGGTCCCGAACATACAGCTCATCACGGACGCGAACGCCGATGCGCCCGTCGCTCTTGCGGGTATCAAGGGCGGGAAGTCGGCGGAGGTGGACGAGCACACGACGGACCTCATTATTGAATCGGCGAACTTCGACGGAACGACGACGCGCCGCGCGGCGCAGGCGCTCAAACTCTTTACGGATGCGTCGCTTCGGTTCCAGAATCGTCCGTCACCCGGACTCGTTTTCCCGGGTATGCGCAACGTGCTTGCGCTGATTCAGGATATCGCCGGCGGGGAAGTCACGGGCGTCGTTGACGAGTATCCGGCGCCGGCGAGCGCGCCAGCGCCGGTCTCCGTATCGCTTGAGAAGATAAACGGCGTTCTCGGCTCCAACTTTTCCCGCGAAGAAGTTGAGAATGTGTTTAAACGGCTCGCACTACCATATATGGTAGTAAATGACGCGTTTGCGGTGACGCCGCCGTTTGAGCGGACGGATATCACGATTCCGGAAGACCTGGTGGAGGAAGTCGGGCGCATTATCGGGTATGACAAGGTTCCCGCGACCGAGCTCCCGCCGCTTGCGGGCGCGCCGGACCAGGCGCGTTTCCGCGGCATTGAGCGGATGAAAGACCAACTCGTGGAGCAGGGCTTTATAGAAATCTCCACGCAATCATTCGCAAAGAAGGGCGACATCGTGCTCGCAAATCCGCTGGATAAAAATATGCCGGCGCTCCGGACCAATTTGGATGAAAACATGAACGTAGCACTCGCACGCGCGAAATTGAACGCGCCCCTGGTGCTTGCGCCGAATCAGAAGCCCAAGCTGTTTGAAATCGGGACAGTCTTCACAAAAGATGGCGAGCATCTTGAAGTTAAAACATCGGAGCCGGTTCCGGGTCTTTCCGAAATCCATGACGAGCCCGATTACGTACCAAAGCGCTATGAGCTCGGCTCCTACAAAACGTTCTCCGCGTACCCGTTCGTCGCGCGGGACGTTGCGTTTTGGGCCCCAGCCGGCACGGAAGCATCTGCCGTTGAAGAAATCATTCGTGCGAATGCGGGCGAACTGCTCGTACGCCTGGACCAGTTTGACCGATTTGAGAAGGAGGGACGAGTTTCGTACGCATTCCGGCTCGTGTTCCAGTCCATGGAGCGCACGCTTACCGACGAGGAAGTGAACGGCGTTATGGAGCGGGTATACGAGACCCTCAAAAAGGCCGGATTTGAGGTGCGCTGATTACCCACTTTCGCCCTGCAAATAGGGGCATTTTATGCTAGAATAGGGATACGAAAACCATGGCAAAAACGGCCAAAAAAGACGACGATAAGCGCGGCGCCAAAGGCGCCGCGGGCCATGCATACGATGCATCCTCCATCACCGTGCTCGAGGGCCTGGAACCGGTCCGGAAGCGCCCCGGCATGTATATCGGGACCACCGGTCCCGAAGGCCTCCACCACCTCGTCTGGGAGATCTTTGATAATGCCCGCGACGAGGCCATGGGCGGATATGCGGACGACATTGAGGTGGCGCTTTTGCCGGACGGCTATGTGCGCGTCGTAGACAACGGCCGCGGCGTGCCGGTCGGCATCCACCCTAAGACAAAAGTCTCCGCGCTTGAGACCATCATGACCACGCTCCATGCCGGCGGCAAATTCGGCGGCGAGGATTCCGGCTACAAGGTCTCCGGCGGCCTCCACGGCGTTGGCGCCTCGGTGGTGAACGCGCTCTCCGAGCACACGAAGGTCGTCGTGCACCAGGACGGCGGGATGCACGCGCAAGAATATAAAATCGGCAAACCGCTCGCCAAGGTGAAGAAGGTCGGTTCCTCAAAAGAGCACGGCACTATCGTCATCTTCAAGCCGGACGCGACTATTTTCAAAGAAGGCATTGAATGGAATCTGGAAAAGATCGTTACGCACCTGCGCCAGCAGGCGTACCTGGTGAAGGGCGTCCGCATCGCCATTTTTGACGCGCGTTCCGCAAAGGACGCGTTCGAAACCGAAACGCTCTTCTTGCGCGACCAAAAGCTGGACGTGCCCTCTACGACTTTTTACTTCGAGGGCGGGTTGAAGTCGCTCGTCGCGTTCTACAACAAGCACCAGACGCCGGTGCACAAGAATATTTTCTACGTGGACCGCAACCAGGACAATGTGGAAGTTGAAGTTGCATTCCAGTACGTGGACGACATCACGCCGCGCATCACGGCTTTTGCGAACAACACGTACAACAGCGAGGGAGGCACGCACATCACCGGTTTCAAAACGGCGCTCACGCGCTCGCTGAATACGTACGGCAGAAACGCGAACATCCTGAAAGAGAAAGACGAGAATTTCACCGGCGACGACGTGCTCGAAGGCATCACGGCGGTCGTGTCCGTGAAGCTCCCGGAAATCCAATTTGAAGGGCAGACGAAAGCCAAGCTCGGAAGCATGGAGGCGCAGGGCGCGGTCGGGACCGTGTTCGGCGAGGCGCTGAACGCATTCTTGGAAGAGAATCCGGACGACGCGCGCTCCATCATCAACAAGGTCTTGCTTGCGCTGAAGGCCCGCAAGGCGGCAAAGGCGGCGAAGGATTCTGTGCTTCGCAAAGGCGCTCTCGAGGGCATGACGCTCCCGGGCAAGCTCGCCGATTGCCAGACCAAGAGCGCGGAAGAGGGCGAGCTTTTCATTGTGGAGGGAGACTCCGCCGGCGGTTCGAGCAAGCAGGGCAGGGATCGCCGCACGCAGGCTATCCTGCCCTTGCGCGGGAAAATCCTGAACGTGGAACGCGCGCGCATTGACCGCATGCTCGCCTCGGTGGAAATCCGCGCGCTCGTCATCGCGATGGGTACCGCCATCGGCGACGTGTTCGATCTTTCCAAACTGCGCTACCACAAAATAATCATCGCGACCGATGCCGACGTGGACGGCGCGCACATCCGCACGCTTCTGCTGACGCTTCTGTACCGCCATTTCCGGCCCATCATTGAGGGCGGGTTTGTATACATCGCCCAGCCGCCGCTCTATAAGATCACGAAAGGCAAGTCCATCGCGTATGCGTATTCGGATAAGGAGAAAGAGGCGGTATTGAAAGAGCTCGGCGTGGCCGCCGCGGAAGTGTCCGAGAACCCGCTTGAGGGCGTTGATGAGGCCGAGGGAGCCGAAGAGGAGGAAGTCATCTCAACGAAGAAGGCGACGAAAGTGAACATCCAGCGCTACAAAGGTCTCGGCGAAATGAACCCGAGCGAGCTGTGGGAGACGACGATGGACCCGGCGCGCCGCGTGCTGAAGCAGGTCTCCATTGACGACGCCGAGGGAGCCGACCGCATCTTTGACATCTTGATGGGCACGGATGTGGCGTCGCGCAAGTCGTTCATCCAATCGAACGCGAAGCTTGCTAACCTGGACGTATGAACCTATTCGGCGTCTTCCTCTCGTTCGCACTGCTCATCGTCGGCGAAGGCATCAATATTTGGGCGGAAATGCTGTCGGCAAAATTGCCGGGCGCGCACTCGCTGCTTGAATCCAGGAATCTGTTCTTGTTCGCCATGGTGATCATCGGCTGTTCGTTCCTCCTGTTCGGGTACTCGACGGGTTTCCAAGCGTCCAAAAACATCTGGACGGTAACGGTCTCGTCGGTCGTCGCCATCTTGGTCACCGAACCGTTCCTCGCGTACTTTTTCTTTCACCAGTTGCCGGAGAAGGGCGCGCTCATCGGTCTCATTCTGGGGGCGATAGGGTTCATCGCGACGGTCACGTGGGTCTAGGAGTCCGCCAAAACAAAAGCGCGCTCCCCGAGGGAGCGCGCTTTTGTTTTGGTTAGGAACCGAGGACGGTTATTTTTGCCGACGCGCTGTTGTTGTCCGTGCTCGACTCGGCAACCGCATGGTCGAAGTTTGCCGTGATGGAAATGGTCTGGCCGGCGCCCGCATTCGCCTGATCAAAGCCGAGCGTGTATTCAATGCTGTCGCCCGGATTGAGCGACTGCTGGGGCTCTGACTGGTAGATATAGGCGGTCTGCGTCGGGATGGACGCGCTAAAGCGCCATGCGCCGGTCGCGGTCCCGCCGATATTCTGTATGGTGAAATGGACGGCCGGCCGGCTGCCTGCGGGCACCGTCGAGCTCGCAACAAAGGAGTTCGCCGAGGTCGTCGCCAGGTAGCCGATCGCGCCGATATGCACCACAAGGTCGGCCGGGCCGCTCGGTGCGGGCGTCGTCGTACCAGCGAGCGGGTAGACGCCGTTCGTCTCAGTACCCGCGGCCGGCTGAACCTTCTTCGGCGCGACCGGGAGCGTTATCTCGCCGGAGGGGGGCGTCGAACTCGCTTCGCCGAAGGGAATGGTCGTAGACGCGACGGGCGTCGGAACGACCGAAAGGGAGGGCTCGGGGGCTTTCGTAAAGACGGAGCCGAGGTAAACCGCCGCACTGCCGATGCGGCCGACGACGTCGGGCACATAGCGCGTGGAGTACACGGCAAGCCATATACCGCCGCCCATAAGCGCGACAAAGCCCACGACCGCAAGGGCGTGTATGGTCGTTTGGCGGGCTAGAAAACGGGTTTCTGGTGTATCCATGGGATGATTCATATATACCACTAGGTACTTTTAGTGTCAAGCTTGACAGTGCCGTTACAATACTGTATTGATGGATAAGAAGATATGGAACGAATTGTCGAGATAACCGCCCGGTTCGTTCAAGCCGGTATGCGGGCCTATGCGAGGAAATGGAGTTTCCTCGGGGTTTTCGCGCTGACATTTTTCGTAAGCGTCACGGCACTCGCAGAACTGGATCTCTTGCCGGAAGCGGCCCCGGCAAAAGCTGATGCCGTAGCTCCGTCGACCCTGATTACAGCGGCCGGGGCACTTGCCCCGGCGATGCCCGTCCCTGAACTGCCGACGAAGATAGAAATACCTGCCATCAATCTCTCGGCGAGTATTGCGAACCCGACGACGACCGACGTCGAGGCGCTCGACCAATACTTGCTTGCGGGCGCGGTGCGGTATCCGACTTCCGCCAAGCTGGGCGAGACGGGCAATGTCGTTCTCTTCGGGCACTCGAGCTACCTGCCGATCGTACGCAATCAGGCGTATAAGACCTTTAACGGCATCCAGAAGCTCGTCCCCGGCGATGTTGTCACCGTATATGCCGCAGATACGGCATATACCTACAGGGTGCGGAACGTCGCCAAGGAGAGCGCGAACGATGCGGGGATCTCGCTCGCAACGACCGGCCGCGTATTGACGCTGTCAACCTGTGATTCGTTCGGAGCGAAGACCGACCGATTCGTAGTCACCGCGGACTTTGTTGAAAGTCATGTGATTTCCGGCTAACGCCAGAAATCACATGACTCTCCGCAAATAGCAGGGCGCGAGAGAGTTCTTTGTCACCCCGTTCAACCAAGCCACTTACGGCGCACAACGAAGGGAGTCGGACATGATGAACAAAAAAGTCGTGAAAGTCGCTCTTGCAGCGACTCTTGTGCTCGTCGTTGCCGGAGCTTTCCTGGCGTTCTTCGTTGTCCCGGCGCATGCCGGCGAAGGCTCCACCTCGCGAGAGGAGGCGATGCGGCTGCGCGAAAAAGTCTTCACCGCTTTCGGCTTCTTCAAGCCGGAGGTGGAGAAGCTCTTGCGTGCGACCGAAAAGCCCGGCGAACCGACTATCGTAGTCGCGGGCACCTCCTTCGTGGCGATTGCCTATGCAGAAGGTGCTTTGGCGTGGCGCAAAAATTCGGCCGCGTTCGGCAACAAACCGTTCATCCGAGCGGAGAAATGGCGCATCCCCTGGAACGGGGACGTGCTTGAAGTCTTTCGCTCGGAAGAAGGTCTCTTCATTTGGAGTATCAAATGGGGCGACCCCGACGAAAGAGACATAGCGTGCTCGCCCTTTGGGAATGAGCACATCCGATCCACCGTTGCGAGAGCAACTTAGAAGGAGAGTCAAATGAGGAAACTCATTGTGGTATGGCTGGCGCTCGCAACCGCGGCGCTGGCAAATCCGGCTTTTGCGGCCGGAACGGGAATGCCAATGATGAAGGGGATTAAGTCCCCGACTGAACTGGCAACGCTCGTGGAACGGTCGCTTGCGAGTGATCCGACCGGCAACACACTGCTTGACCCGGCGAGGTGCAAAAAGAACGGATCGTGCGCAACCGCGCGGGATTACTTCTTCGGCATCCAGTCGGCGCATCCGAGCGCAAAGCTCGGGAATATCGCGGAGCTCCCGCAGTACTTGCGGTCGCTCGTGAAGCAGTCAGCGCCGGCGGGCGAGTGGCATATCAGCCGCTTGCTCGTTCGCGGCAATACGCACACCTACGATGCGAAGGGGTGGAAACGCTCTTTCCTTCAAGGTGAGTCCGTGTGGGTGGACGTCAATACCGGCGAACTTATTCTCGCGGGCCACTGCGGGAATGTCATCGGGGAGGGTCCTGCAAAGCCCGTACCGAAACCCGTGCCGGCCGCACTTACGCCGGCGGCGCCTATCGGGGCATGTCCGCTCGTTTACATCCTTAAGGTGAACGTGTGGAGGAACGAGGCGCTCGAGCTTCCCGGGGTAGAACCTACCCAAGCGAAAGAGGAAATTGCGGAGCAGTTTGTCGGCGCGCGCGTTTCGCGCACGCACGGCAAGCAGTTCCGCGATGCCTACGCCGCAGGAAAGCTTTCACGCAGTGCCACCCCGCATGTTCTCCAGGTGTCGCTCATAAAGACCCCGGAAGCAAGTGGCGGACCGCCGACGATAACCGAGGAGCACGTCCTCGGCACTATCGCCGTCAAGGGGCTCAAGGAACTTCGGTTCACGCGAGCCCAGCTTGAAAAGTGGGACGCGATCCGGGTGGCGTCGGTAGACGGCGACATGGTGTCGCCTCCGCCGTACCATCTTACCGGTCTGCACGAAGTGCGGTTCTTCAACCACCTGCCGGGCACCACGCTCGGCGAGTGGGATGGCAATCCGGTGCCGGATTGCATCATGAACGAGCACTGGATAGAGGACTGACGGGTGACGCTGTTCTTTTCTCCTTGTCTAAAGGGAGGTGCGATTTGCGCCTTCCTTTGGACCCGTTTTCCGGCACATCTCTCTGGAGGTGTTCCGGAAATAGGAAAAATGCCAACCCGATACTCAATTACGCTCATACTGCTTTTTATGATACTCGCGCTCTCGCGCGGCTTTGTGCTGCAGCAGTATTTCCATGAACTCTCTCCGTTCGGTGTCCTGCATGCATCTGCAGAAGGCGATGGCGGCGGTGGCGCCGGCGGTGGCGGCGATGGCGGTGGTGGTGCCGGCGGCGGCGGCGGCGGGGGCGGCGGTGCCGGCGGCGGTGGTGATGGCGGTGGTGGTGCCGGAGGTGCTCCGGCTGGCGGCGGCGTCGGCGGCCCCTCGGCACCTGCCCCCGTCATCGGTTGCATGGACCCGTCCGCCACCAAC
>JAKAGD010000017.1 GCA_021817685.1 bacterium | reverse complement strand
GCGTTCGGAGCAAGAGAGTGTTAGATTACTAACGTTCTCTCGTTCTCACTTTGCGCCTATAGCTCAGTTGGTAGAGCAGCTCCCTCTTAAGGAGACGGTCCCAGGTTCGAGCCCTGGTAGGCGCACTTACAAGCGAAGCGCAGGAAGTGCGCCTAAGCACGCCTGGGAGGCGTGCGTCCAGGGCGAGAAGGCCTTGCGAGCATCTGCGGGCTGGCAGATCCGCAAGGCGTACTGCTCCTGTAAGGAGAGAGCCCTACCAGATCGCACGTATGTCAGTACCGAGGGTGAGACTTGAACTCACACGAAGGTTTTTAGGCCCTCTCAGCGTTTTAAGCGCTGTGCGTCTACCATTCCGCCACCTCGGCGAAGTGAGGGGATGAGGAAGGATGTCCTCATTTTTCCTCATCGCTCGAACGGGCCGAAGTATGCCTACATACCTCGGCGTCTCGTCAGGATATCGCGTTTACAGGCTTAAGAGCAATACTCCTGCGATGCCCAAGAAAACGCCGATGAACTGCACCAACGTCAGGGATTCATGGAAAAGGACGATACCGATGAAGAGGAAGCCGATCGAGGAGATGACGACCCAGATGACGGAGGTCATCACGAGCGATTCTCGAAGGAGCGTGGGAATGAAGAAGAACGCCGAACCGAAGTATCCAATGAACGCGAAGACGTACCAGATGTCTCCGGCGCCGGAGGACCAATTTTTCGCGGAAAAATCACCAAAAATGACCGATGTGGCGGCAAGAACAAGAAGGCCGCCTACCGGTATCTTTGAGAGGGTGGACGTTACGATTTCTATCATGAGGCCCGAGCGGGAATTGAACCCGCGCATAACGGTTTTGCAGACCGTCGCGTTACCACTTCGCCATCGGGCCGTCTGCTGATGATACTAACTTTTTGCCGGTTCGCCCAGCTGTTCGCCGTTATCAAGCATGAAGTCTATGCGCGGGAGGCGCATGCGCGCATGCTTTTTTAAATGGTCGGAAAACGCTTCACGCTGGCGTTCGAGGAAATTAAGGGCGGCGCGCGCTTTCTCAATGGGGAAGACGCTGACGAACACGAGGACGCGATCGCCGTGTGCGACGCTTTGCGCGCGCGTGACCGTGATGAGCGATTCGGTGCCCGCTTCGCGCGCGATGAATTGCGCGGCTTCATGCGCGATGAGTTCGGTTGCGCGGGCGTCCTTCTGCTTAGAGCCCGGGTTCATACCTGGGCGGCGGAGAACGCCACAAGCTCATCGCCGTAAACTGCCGGCTCGCGGCACTCTATCTCAGTGCCGAAGTCTCCCTCGGTCTTTATTTCCTTCACGTCGGCGCGCGCCTGCTGGAGATTTGCAATGCTGCCGCGCGCCACCTCCTCGCCCTTCCGCAGGAGCTTTATGCGATCGCCGACCGCGAGCACTCCGGAGACGTGTCGTGCGCCGAGCACCCGCTTCTTTGCACTCGAGGAGAATGGCTTCAGCACCTTCGCCCGGCCCAGTTCCTTTTCCTCGGCGACGCTCGGCACGCGCGCTTCGAGGAGCTCTTTCACTTTCGCCGAAAGTTCATAAATGATGGAGAAAGAAAATATATCGATATGCTCGCGGAGCGCCAGTTCGTCAGCGATGGCGTCCGTCCCGGTATTGAATGCGATGATGGCGCCGCCGGAGGCGTACGCGGTCTTCACGTCGCCCTCCGAGACGTTGCCGACGCCCGAGGAAACGATGCGGATCGCTCCGCGCTCGTGGGTTATCTTCGAGAGTTCATGCACGATGGCGTCTACCGAACCGGCGACATCCGCCTTTATGACGAGCGGCAGTTCGGTGATGCCTTCCACGGCCGCGCTGCGTTCGGGAAGGGAGGCGAGTTCTTTTGCGTTCTCTTTGGCGAGCGCCTCCGCTTCTTTCTTGTTCTTTGCAATGCTGAAGAGCGAACCGGCGGCGGGCAGCTTGCTGAATCCGGAGATGCGCACCGGCTCCGACGGTCCCGCCTGTTCTATGCGCGCGCCGCGGAAGTCCTCGATGAAACGGATGGGGGCGAACGCATCGGCTGCGACGACGAACCCGTGGAGCGTGAGCGTGCCGTCCTTGATGATGAGCGTGGCGGAAGCGCCGCGCTTGGGGTCCTGCGTGGACTCCAGCACGAATCCGGTGGCGCTCGCCTCCGTGTCGGCAGTGAGTTCTGCAAGGTCGGATGCCAAAAGAACGAGGTCCAAAAGTTCGGGGACACCCTCGCCGGTCTTGGATGATATCTGCGCGTAGGCGATGTCGCCGCCCATGCCTTCTATATAAATGCCGTGCTCAATGAGGGAATTCTTTGCATGGCCCACGTCCGCGTTGTTCTTGTCTATCTTCGTGATAGCTACGATGTAGGGGATACCCGCTTCGGTGATGGCGGCGAGCGCATCAAGCGTCTGCGGCATCACACCTTCGTCCGCCGCGACGACGAGGATGGCGATGTCTGCTGCGGCGGCGCCGCGGGTGCGCAGCGCCTTGAACGCCTCGTGGCCGGGCGTATCCAGGAATGTGACGCGGCGGCCGTTGTGTTCGGCGATGTACGCGGCGACGTGCTGGGTGATGCCGCCCGCCTCGCCCGCAACGATATTGGCCTTCCGGATGTAATCCAGGAGGGAAGACTTCCCATGGTCTATGTGGCCCATCACCGCGATGACGGGCGGCCGTGCAGTCCGCGCCATAATGGCTCTATTTCATCACAAAAATGGCTTAGTTGCAATCTGCGGTACAATAACGGCATGTTGTGGAGGAGAAGGACGTATCTTGATGCCGCGGCGGGCGTAAGCGGCAATCCGTCGTCGCCGCACGCGGAGGGACGCCGCGCGAAAAAGATACTGGAAGACGCACGCACGGATATCGCCCGGCTCCTTGAAGTGCAGAGCGACGATGTCATTTTCACGAGCGGCGCGACAGAAAGCAACGCGCTCGCCATCCTCGGTCACGTGCGCGCGCTCCGCGCGCTCGCTGGTCCCGATACGGCCGGGAGGAACAACATGCACGTGTTGTATCTGCCCAGCGCGCACGCCTCTATCGTTGAGAACGCAAAATTGCTGGCGGAGGAGGGCATCTCCGTTGAGGCGCTTCCCATAAAGGACGCACGCGTGGACGCGGAGGCGCTCGCGAAACTCCTGAGGAAAGAGACCGTGCTTGTTTCCATGGACGCCGTGTGCGGCGAGACGGGTATCGTGTGGAATACGCGCGAAGTTGCCGAGAGGCTGCGGAAGTTCGGCACGCGGATACTCCTGCATGTTGATGCAAGCCAGGCGCCCTTGACCGAGAAGGTGACGCGCGCGCATTTTGATGCGGATCTGCTCACGCTCGACGGCGCAAAAGTGGGTCCGCGGGGCGTTGGCGTTTTAGTCGCGCATCGGACCATTCCGCTCGTTCCGCTTTACGGAGGAGGAGGGCAAGAGCGCGGGCTCCGCTCAGGGAGCGGAACTCCGGAGCTTGCGCGTGCATTCGCGGCGGCGCTTGCGGATGCCGCGCGCGGGCGCGAGAAATTCCGCGCCGCCGCCCTCCGCGAGCGAGCGCGGCTTGCGGAACGCATCAAGAACGCCGCTCCGAATATACAGATAAACGAGGGACGCGCGCAGGCGCCGAACATCCTCAACATCTCCCTCCCGGGACGCGACACCGATTACCTGGTCGCCCTCCTGGACGAAGCGGGATTTGCGGTCTCCACGCGGAGTGCGTGCGAGACGGACTCGGAAGAAGGTTCCCGGGCGGTTTTTGCGCTCTCCGGCGACCGGGAACGCGCCCGCTCGACGCTCCGCATCTCGTGGGGACCGGGCGTTCGGCACGGCGAACTAGCCCGTTTCGCCAAGGCTTTTTTACAAGCTGTTGCATTTATTGACAGCAGTGCCGTGAGGTAGCATTATAGTCGTATGAACATCGAGGAACTCTCCAAGGCGCAACTCATACTTCTCACGATCTTGGTGAACTTCGTGACCTCCGTCGCGACCGGCATTCTCACGGTCTCGCTTCTTGACCATGCTCCGGCGTTCGTAACGCAGACGGTGAATCGCGTCGTTGAACATACTATCGAGACGGTCGCCGCCGCCGCTCCGGCCGCCATCATCCAGGCGCCTGCGCCGTCGAATCAGGATCTTGTTACGGCCGCCATCGGCGCCGACGCGACGCGCGCCGTTGCCATCTATGCGGGAGACACCGGCACCTCCTCGCCGGCCATCAGCATCGGCACCTACATCCCGAAAGCGCGCGCCATCGCGACCGCCGCACAGGACGCGTTGCCGCGGGAAGTGCTTGTCGAATTCACGAGCGGCGCCTACATCCCCGCATCGCTTGCGCATCAAGGGAAAGGCATCGCTATCTACGGCTTTGCCGATGATGCCGCCCTGCCAAAGATGGTCTCGCCCTCCCTCGTCGCTTCGGGCGACCTCAAGCTCGGCGAGACCGTGCTTGCGCTCGGCGCCGACGGAGCCGCTTCCACCGGCATTGTGTCGCGCGTGAAGAATTCAAATGTATACACCACGCTTCCGGATATCGGCGTCGGGAGCGCCGCCGTGGACCTCTCGGGCAATCTCATCGGTATCAGCGCAGGGATGACTCCCGGCCTCCTCATCAGCGCGTCCACCATCACCGCGCTTTTGACTGCGACTTCGACGACGGCGACTTCGACCGCCGCCGCGAAGTAATAGTCTTTCCCTATGCCTCCGTTCAATAATTTCACTACCAAGGCCAAAGAAGCGGTGCGCCGCGCGCACGAACTCGCCATTGAGCGCGGACAGAACCACGTGTCGCCGCTCCACCTGCTTGCCGCGCTCGTGCTCCAGGAGGAGTCGCTCGTCTTCTCCATGCTTGACCGGATGGAAGTGGACACCATTATGCTCGCCGACGCCGTGCTCGAGCATTTGGAAGCGCCGGAGACCGCGTCGGTGCTCTCTCCCTCCTATCAGATCTATCTCACGCCGGACCTGGCGCAGGCGCTTGAGGCGGCGGGAAAGATAGCCGCGCGCATGAACGACACATTCGTCGGCACCGAACATCTTTTCCTCGCGGTCATAGAGCACCCGGGACCGGCCGCGGACATCCTCGCGCGCTTTTCTATCGGGCGCGATGCGGCGCTCGCCATACTCAAAGAGCTGAAGAGCAGCAAGGACGGCCAGGGCGGGGAGCCGAAGCGCTTCCGCGCGCTCGCGAAGTACGCGCGCAACCTCACGAAGCTCGCTTCCGAGAATAAGCTCGATCCGGTCATCGGCCGCGATATAGAGATAAACCGCGTTATCCAGATACTCGCGCGCCGCACCAAGAACAACCCGGTCTTGATCGGGGAGGCCGGCGTCGGGAAGACCGCCATCGCCGAGGGGCTTGCCGCGCGCATGGCGCAGAATGATGTTCCCGAATCCCTCAAGGGCAAGGAACTGCTTTCGCTCGACCTGGGGCTCATGATCGCCGGCACCAAATACCGCGGCGAGTTTGAGGAGCGGCTGAAGAACGTGATGAAAGAAGTGGAGCGCGCGGAAGGGAAGGTCATCTTGTTCGTGGACGAACTCCACACGCTCGTGGGCGCCGGCGGCGCCGAGGGTGCGCTTGATGCGTCAAACATGCTGAAGCCTGCGCTCTCCCGCGGCGAGATACGCGTCATCGGCGCGACCACGCTCAAGGAATATCAGAAATATATCGAGAAGGACGCCGCGCTCACGCGCCGTTTCCAATCCGTATTCGTATCCGAGCCGACGGTTGAGGACGGCATCGCCATCCTCCGCGGTCTCCGCGACAAGTACGAGCTCTTCCACGGCGTGCGCATCACCGACGGCGCCATCGTTGCGGCGGTGGAGCTTTCCAGCCGCTACATCAGCGATCGTTTCCTGCCGGACAAAGCCATCGACCTCATCGATGAGGCCGCTTCCGGCCTGCGCATCGCGCTTGAGAACAAGCCGCCTGAGCTCGAGGAGACCGACCGCAAGATACGCCGCCTGGAAATAGAGAAGCAGGCGCTCCAGAAAGACCTCGACGGCGAGCATGCGAAGGAGATAAAGGAACGCATCAAAGTTATTGATAAGGAAGTCGCCGATCTGCGGGAGAAGACCAGCGAGCTTGAGCTCAAGTGGAAGAACGAGAAGGAGGTGCTGGTCGGCATCCGCGCCGCCAAGACCGAACTGGAAGCGCTCAAAGTGCAGGCGGATAACGCCGAGATAGCCGCCGACCTCGGCACGGTCGCGGAGATACGCTACGGCCGCATCCCGCACATCCAGAAAGATTTGGAGACGAAGCTGAAGCGCCTGAAGACGCTCCAGAAGTCGCGCCGGGTGCTGAACGAGGAGGTCACCGAGCAGGACATCGCCGCAGTGGTTTCCCGCTGGACGGGCATTCCGGTGGCGAAGATGCTTGAGGAAGAGGCGGCGAAGCTCTCGCGCATGGAAGAGGCTCTCAAGGGAAGCATCATCGGCCAGGACGCCGCGGTGAAGAAAGTCACGGACGCCGTGAAGCGCTCGCGCGTGGGCATCAGCGATCCGAACCGTCCCATCGGCTCGTTCCTCTTCTTGGGTCCGACCGGCGTGGGGAAGACGGAGCTCTCGCGCAAGCTCGCGGAATTTATGTTCAACGACCCCGATGCGCTCGTACGCGTGGACATGAGCGAATTTATGGAGAAGCACTCCGTGGCCAAGCTCATCGGCGCGCCGCCGGGCTACGTGGGCTATGAAGAATCCGGCACGCTCACCGAGCGCATCCGGCACCGCCCGTACGCGGTCGTGCTGTTCGACGAGATAGAAAAAGCGCATCCGGAGGTGTTCAACATCCTCCTGCAGGTGCTCGACTCCGGACACCTGACTGACGGCAAGGGCCGCAAGGTGAATTTCAAGAACACTATCATCGTGCTCACCTCGAACATCGGCGGCGAGTTCATCGACCGGCTCGCGCACATCGGCTTCGGCGCCGCCGGCGCGACCGACGCGAACCGCTACGAAGAGACGAAGGAAAAGGTGCTGGAAGCGCTCAAGGAGCATTTCCGCCCCGAGTTCCTCAACCGCCTGGACGACATCATCATATTCGACGTGCTCGCAAAGGAGGCGCTCGCGAGAATCGTGGACACGCAGGTGGAGGAGGTGGTGAAGCGGCTCGCGCACAAGCGCATTGCGCTTGCGCTCGCTCCGGAGGTGAAGCAGTGGCTTGCCGATAAGGGGTACAACCCGCAGTACGGCGCGCGCCCTCTGCGCCGCACTATCCAGGACCGCATACTCACGCCGCTCGCGTCCTTGATGGTGGACCAGGGGCTTATGGAGGGCGGGACGGTGACGGTGACCATCAAGAACGACGAGCCGCATTTTGACGTAAAGAAGCGCGCCATCCGGGCGAAGAGAAGTACGGCCGAGGTTGCCTAAGGTTTCGCTCGCCGTTCTGATTTGGGAGTACGCGTCGCCCCGCCCAGCCGCGGACGGCTCGCTCCATTGCGAAAATACGGCGTTTCTGGTAGATTTCCTGCATGTCACAAGACCGCCTGCTCAAGCTCAAGTCCACGAAGTCTAACCACGTCATCTGGACCCGCAAGAATAAAAAGACCGTGGAACGCAAGATCGAACTCACGAAGTTCGACCCGACGCTCAAGAAGCGCGTCCTTTTTAAGGAGGCAAAGCGTTAAACGAAAACCGCCCGAAAGGGCGGTTTTTGTTTGAGTGGGCTTGCGGGTCCCGGGATCGTATCGTTAATTTAAGAACTTGACCAAAGGTATCAGTATGTCATACTGTATTTAAGTTGGAGAACAGTCTCCAGCGAGTTCTTTCACAATCTCATATAAAGAAAGGAAATGCGATCATGTCAAAAAGTCCTGATTTAGAGAAAGCCCACAACGACGGGCAAACCGATGCCAGCAACGGGGAGCACAACCCACCGCACGACCTTGTGTCAACATTCGTCGGAGTTTTCCTCGGTACCGACGAGAAATACAGGGCGGAAAATGAAGCCTACGAGGAGGGCCATGCTCACTCGGAGTCGCAAAAAAGCGGCGGATGTTTCCTCACTACTGCATGCGTAAATCATGCAGGTCTCTCCGATGACTGTTACGAACTGGCTACGCTTCGGTCATTTCGCGACAGTTACGTCGCTCAGCTCGACAACGGCCGCGCCGTGCTCGCCGAGTATTACGATGTCGCCCCGACCCTCGTCAGGCAAATCGAGCAAAGTGCCGACAGGGATGCTGTTTTGTCCGGAATCTTTACTACGGTGACCAAGGCGGTGAAACTGATCGAGCAAAAAAGTTTTCAGGAAGCATTCGCGTGCTATGAAGCGATGTTCGCTGACCTGAAACAACGGTATCACTGCGTGGAATGAGGTGCGTTCGACGCGTCGGGAATGGCGCGAGGCGAGGGATTCAAACCCCTCGCCTTATTTTATTTGGACCCACCAGGACCGCGGATTACCGCTTATCTCCCTCGACTCTCGCCTCACCAGCTTGTTTGGATTTGCGGTCACGGATATTTCGCTCGCCGTCGCTCGCGAAGTTCCGCGACCCCGCCTCGCGGTTCGGCTCGCTAGCCGAACATCACCACAGGAGTACTCCCATTTTCTAATCGCTTCGCTCAAGAAAATTAGGTCGCGCTCCGGCCCCCGCAAAAGCACAAAACCTGCCGCAGGGCAGGTGTTTGTGTCTTTTGCGGGCCCACCAGGAATCGGACCTGGGCTGTCGGTTTTGGAGACCGATGTACTACCATTATACGATGGACCCGTGTGTGCACGATACCAGATAGGCGAGTAGGGGAAAAGCCGTCTGGAATGCCCTCGGGGGCGGTATGATACGGGTATGCGTTCTCGCGCGCCCCTATTTGCACTCCTCCTAGTGATAGGTTCGTTTGCGCTCCCGCTCGCCGCGCACGCGGGCGGCATCCCATTCTTCGGGCCTATCATTGACGGAAAGATACTCGATCAAACCTGCCCGCTCGGCTGGGGAGCGGTCATCACCGTCATTAATAACCTCATCAGCTTGCTCCTCACGCTCGCCATCGTCCTTGTCGCGCCGCTCACTATCGCCTACGCGGGATTCCTGTACGTCGTGAATCCGATGGATCCGGGCGGCGTGAGCAAGGTGAAGACCATCCTCACGAACACCATCGTCGGCCTCATCATCGCGCTCGCCAGCTGGATGATCGTGGATGCGATCATGGCGGTGCTCTACCACCCGACGGACCCTTCTCTTGCGGGAAAGACATGGTCCAGTCTCATCACAGGCAACACGAGCGACGCGTGTCTCAAAGTTGCCGGGGCGCTGGATCAATCCGCGGGGCAAACCACTCCAGGTGTAGTGTCGGGCGGTGTGGTCTACAGCGGGGCGACCGCTCAGTGCGCAGTTTCTAATTCGGCCTGTAGCCCGTCGGCGTTACAGTCAGCAGGGTTTAATCAAACTCAGGCCAACGTGATGTCCTGCATCGCCGTGACCGAAAGTTCAGGGATTTTCAACACGCCGCCGTATAACAAGACGCACCCCGGCTCCAATTCAACCGCGTGCGGCACGTTCCAGATAACGCAAACAACATGGAATAAATATGCGACGGGCGCCTGCGCCAATTTCTCAAACTGCACGGATCCAGCCTGTAACATACAGGTCGCACGGACGTTGGTCGCGAATAACGGTTATAACGATTGGACCTGCGCAAACTGCAATAGCAATGCAGCTGCGTGCATACAAAAGTATTCGCCATGAGCAAGATTTGGATCGGTATCGGCGCAGTCGCAGTCGTCGGGCTCATTGCGCTCGGTTTTTGGCTTACCGCGCCCGCGAGCCGGCCGGCTGTCACCGAGAATGTGCAACCATCAGGACAAAGTCCTCTGCCGGTCGCCGGTTCAATCACAACTGTCGCAGCGACGTCCTCCTCTGCAGAAACCATCCTGCTCGCAGCCCCCGGCGGGAGCATTCAAACGAGCAATTTCCTGAGTGATCCGGCGACCGTACAGGATCCGATTGCTCCCGGCTACTTCTACCTCGGCTATCACCCGTACGACGGTTCCTCGGATCCGGCGGCGGTTAAGAATCCGCCATACCTCATTGAGTACATCAATGCGACCCAGTATTTCAATATCGCCCTCCTGGAAGAGCCGATCGGCGTTGTGCGGGGAGAGATGGAGCAGTACCTTATGGCGCATCTCGGCATAACGCAGGACCAGGCGTGCCGGCTTAATTACATGGTCAGCGTACCGAACCGCGTTAACTCCGCTTTCTCGGGGAGAAACCTCGGATTCAGCTTCTGTCCGGGCGCGGCGGTTCTGCCGCAATAACATTCTCGTCTCGCAGTTTGCGGAGCCACGCTTTCTGGCGGCGTGCGTATTGCCAGAGCTTTGCTGAAAGGGCGGGGAGAAGCGACGCTTCGGCGCGTTCGCCGCGCAGGTATTCGCCGACGATTTTGTATTCAAGCCCGAACTCGTCCAGGCGTGCATCGCCGACTTCTTCTCGTACGCGGCGCACTTCGTCCACGAGTCCGCGTTTGAGCGCGTCGGCAAGCCGCGCATCAATACGCGCACGCAGCTCTTCCCTCGAAGGATCTATGATAATCCACTCGATTTCGTATTCCGGCGCGGCGCGCACGGGCTCCGGTACCGCGCCCTTTGCTTCGATAATTTCCAGCGCGCGGATAAGGCGGCGGCGGTTCTGCGGATCCAGTTCCGCGGCGCGGCGCGCGTCTTGTGCTCGGACGCGCGCATAGAGCTCTTCGGTCGAGAGCTTTTCCAGTTCGGCGCGGAGTGCGGGGTTCTCATCCACGCCCATAGGGAGACCGCCAAGCAATGCATTGAAATAGAAGTGCGTGCCGCCGGCGAGGATGGGGAGATTCCCGCGCGCGGAAATCTCCTCAATGAGCCGCGTCGCGTCTGCGACAAAGTCTCCGGCGGAGTAGCGTTCGCTCGGCTCGCGGATATCAATGAGGTGGTGGGGCACGCCGCGCATCTCATCGGCGGTTACCTTTTCCGTACCGATATCCAGTCCGCGGTACACCTGGCGCGAGTCCACGGAAATGACCTCGCCGCCGCGCGCGAGCGCCTCCTCAACCGCGCGGGAGGATTTACCGGAGGCCGTGGGCCCCGCGATACAGAGGATTTGTACCTTCATTGTCGGCGATGGTATCATAGCTCTAACGTAACCATTACACCTATGAAAGAAACCAAAAGCAACTATTGCGAGAATTGCGGC
>JAKAGD010000016.1 GCA_021817685.1 bacterium | reverse complement strand
AGAAGATGGAGCTCTCCGTGCGCGATTTCTTCCAGTCCTATTTTGATAAAAAGGTGTATGACATTGATCCGAAGATAGACGACGTGCTGGAAGTGGTGAATCTGAAGGGCCACACCAAGGTGCACGACCGTACGGTGAAGAGCTTCTCCGGCGGCCAGCAGGCGCGCCTCCTCTTGGCCTCCGCGCTCATCCAGGAGCCCGACCTCCTCCTCCTCGACGAGCCGACCAACAACTTGGACAAGGCCGGCATTGAGCACCTCACCAAATTCCTCGTTGAGTACGACGGCACCTGCGTCGTCATCTCGCACGATGCGGAATTCCTGAATGCGTTCACAACCGGCGTGCTGTACCTGGACGTGTTCACGCGCAAGATAGAGCAGTACCCGGGCAATTATCACGACGTGCAACGCGACATCCTGGCGCGCATTGAAAAGGAGAACCGAAAGAACGCTCAGCTGGAAAAGAAAATTCAGGAGAACAAAGACAAGGCGAACTTCTTTGCGCAGAAGGGCGGGAAGATGCGCCTCGTCGCCAAGAAGATGCGCACGGAAGTGGAGGAAATGGAGGAAGAGATAGTGGACGTGCGCAAAGAGGACAAGACCATCCGGCCGTTCACCATCCCCGCGCAGGAGCACTTGAGCGGCACCGTACTCGCGCTCACCTCCTACACCGTGCAGAACGCGAAAGGGAAGCCCGTCACGAAGAAGGCGAACATTTCACTCCGCAAGAATCAGCACCTGCTTCTGCGCGGCCCGAACGGCATCGGCAAGACCACGCTCTTGGAAGCGATCGCGCGCGGCGTGGCCGAGGGCGCAACCATCTCCGAAGGCGTGAAGGTGGGTTACTATCGCCAAGATTTCTCCACGCTGGATTTTGACCAGACCGTGCTGGAGGCCCTGCGCCACGCGATGGGCCGGCCGGACGAAGAGAAGCTCCGTACCATCGCCGCGGGATTCCTCATCACGGGCGACACCATCCATACGAAGATAGGCAGTCTCTCCGAAGGGCAGAAGGGACTCGTGGCCTTCGCCTCGCTCGTACTGGAACGCCCGGGGCTCCTCATCCTGGATGAGCCGACGAATCACATCAATTTCCGCCACCTGCCCGTCATCGCCAAAGCGCTCGACCAGTACGCCGGCACTATGATACTGGTCTCTCACGTGCCGGAATTCGTCTCCCAGATACGCATCGACGAGATCCTGGACTTGGAAAAGTAAGTGGGGATTCGCGCACTCCGCGCGGGACGCGGGGAGTATGATAGGTGCACCTATGGAACCGCATCCGCTCCGCGAAGAAATTGAGGAGGCATTTGAAGCGCCCGCGGAAGCGCTCCAGGAGAGCATTGAGTTCGTGAAGAAAGAGGAGCGGGCGATCATCAGCAAGCGCCCGTTCAAGCTCGCGGAAGAATACTGGGATACGCTCGGTCCCGGGCTCACCACCGGCGCCGCCGATGACGACCCGTCCGGCATCGCCACCTACTCGCAAGCGGGCGCACAGTACGGGCTCCAGCTCATCTGGACGGCGCTTTTCACCTATCCGTTCATGGCGGTGGTGCAGGAGATGTGCGCGAGGATTGGCATTGTGAGCGGGCAGGGGCTCGCCGCGAACATCCGCCGCCACTATCCCGCCTATGCGCTCTACGGGGTGACGGCGCTCCTGTTCTTTGCGAACGCGCTCAACATCGCCGCAGACCTGGGTGCGATGGCGGCGGGAACGCGGCTCATCCTTCCGCAGTTTGGCGCGGAACTGCTCGTCATCGTGTTTGCGCTCATAAGCCTCCTCCTCCAGATATTTACGACCTACGCGCGGTACGCGAAATATTTGAAATATCTTGCGCTTGCGCTTCTTTCCTACGTCGCCGTCGCGCTTTCCATCGGGCTCGATTGGGGCGATGTTCTGCGGCATACGCTCGTTCCGTCCATGACGTTCTCCAAGGACCAGATATTCCTGGTGGCCGCCGTGCTCGGCACCGCCATCTCGCCGTACCTTTTCTTCTGGCAGACCTCGCAAGAAGTGGAAGAGCAGATATTGAAAGGGGAGACGACCATTGAGTCGCGCAAAGGGCAGGCGAACGAACAGTCGCTCCGGCGCATGCGGATCGACGTATGGAGCGGCATGCTGTTCTCTAACCTCATCACCTTTTTCATCTTCGCCGCCTGCGCCGGCACGCTCTACGCGCACGGCATCACGAACATCGTGACTGCGGACCAGGCCGCTCTGGCGCTGCGCCCCTTCGGCGAGTTTGCGTTCTTCCTGTTCGCGCTCGGCATCGTGGGCACGGGGCTTCTCGCCGTGCCGGTACTCGCCGGCTCATCCGCGTACGCGCTTGCCGAGAGTTTTGAGTGGAAGCACGGCCTGCACTACAAGCTGAAGCAGGCGTACGCGTTCTACGGCGTCATCATCGTCTCAATGCTACTCGGCATCGCGGCGAACTTTGCCCACCTGGACCCGATAAAGGGCCTCATCTACGCCGCGGTCGCGAACGGGGTCATAGCGCCGTTCATCCTGTTCTTCGTCGTGCGCCTCTCAAGCAATGCGCAGCACATGGGTGCGCACGCGAACCGCCCGTTCACCGCATTTCTGGGGTGGGTGACCGTCGGCTTCATGGCGCTCTCGGGCATCGCCGCGCTCGCGACCCTGCTCTAACACTGCAAGGCAGCGATGTGATTTTTGAGTACGCGTCGTCCCGCCCTGCCGCGGGACGCGCTCGCTCTCGGCGTCGCAAATTGCGGCGCAGCTGCCTTACGGCGCCGCAATTGGCCATGCTGCTCCGCCTCCGAGAGCCTCAAAAATCACATCGCTGCCTTGCGTAGTTGATTACGCGCTCCGACAGCGCGCTATACTAAAACGCATGGAACAGAAACCGCTCGCAGAGCTCCTGGATCTTTCAGGGAAGGCCGCCATCGTCACGGGCGGAGCGATGGGCATCGGTTTTGCGATAGCAAGCCGGCTTGCGGAGGCGGGCGCGAAGGTGCTCGTCGCAGATAAGGACGCCGCGGCCGCGGAAGCGGCCGCGGCGAAGATCGGCGCCGTTGCATTCGGCGCCGACGTCTCGGACGAAGCGCAGGTGGAAGCGATGGTCGCAAAAGCGGCGGAGGAATTGGGCGGTGTGGATGTACTCGTGAACAACGCCGGCATCTATCCCGTGAAGCCGACGCTGGATTCAACGAAAGAAGATTTTGAAAAGATACTCCACACCAATCTCATGGGCGCGTTCTTTGCGGCGAAGGCCGCGGCCAAGCGCATGATCGCCCAGGGCAGGGGCGGGACGATCATCAACATCACCTCCATTGATGCGCTCCACCCGTCATTCGTCGGCCTGGCGTTCTACGACGCTTCCAAACACGGCCTCTGGGGATTCACGAAGAACCTCGCGTTGGAGCTCGCGCCGCACAACATCCGCGTGAACGCGATAGCGCCCGGCGGCGTCGCGACGCCGGGAACGGGCATGGGCAAGGTGTCGGCTGATTTTCTGGCAAAGATACCAATGCACCGCATGGCGGACGCGGACGAGATAGGGAAGGTGGCGCTGTTCCTCGCGTCCGATATGGCTTCTTATATGACCGGTTCGCAGGTGGTGGTGGACGGCGGCACCCTGCTTGCATAAAAATCTCTTTATTGTATATTGAACACACCGGCCTCGCGGCCATTTTTTACTTCCAAGCGAAGCGAATCAAATGAGAATTCATATTTTCATTTGTGAGCGAGCGTAGGAAGCAAGCTTACTTATTTTATGGAAATTAGAAACATTGCGATCATCGCCCACGTGGACCACGGTAAGACCACGCTCACGGACGCCATTTTGAAGCAGACGCATGCAGCGGCGGAGGGCACCACGATGGACACGAACGCGCTCGAACGCGAGCGCGGCATCACCATTTATGCCAAGAATGCGGCGGTGGAATACAAGGGCACGAAGATAAACATCGTAGACACGCCGGGCCACGCGGACTTCGGCTCTGAAGTGGAGCGCGTGCTCCGCTCCATTGATTCCGTGCTCCTCATCGTGGACGCGCAGGAGGGCCCGATGCCGCAGACCCGCTTCGTGCTCAAGAAATCGCTCGAGCTCGGCTTGAAGCCGATTGTCGTGCTGAATAAGATCGACAAGCCGGCGGCGGACCCGGCGCGCTCGCACGACCAGGTGCTCGAACTCTTCATGGAACTCGGCGCCACCGATGAGCAGTGCGATTTCCCGGTCGTGTACGCGATCGGCCGCGACGGGCGCGCCGCGCTCACTCCCGACGAACTCCTCATGGGCGAGGAGAAAGACCTTTCGCCGCTCCTCGATCTCATCCTCGAGAAAGTGCCGGCGGCGAACGCCGAGATTCTTAAGAAGCAAAGCGACTATAAGAATCCAAGTGGGGTTGCGTCTTCGCAAGCCCCCGCAAACGCGTCCGCCGACGCGCCGCTTCTGCTCCAGCCGTTCAACCTCGCCTATGACAACTTCATGGGCCGGCTTGCGGTCGGCCGCATCTACGAGGGCACGGTGAAGTCCAACCAGGCCGTTTTCATAAAGAAGCCGGACGGCACGACGCGCACCGGCCGCACGACCAAGATATTTACGTTCAGAGGGCTCGAGCGCGTAGAGACCGCCGAGGCAAGCGCCGGGGACATCGCGCTCATCGCGGGCCTCCCCGACATCTACATCGGCGAAACGGTGACCACGAACGAAGCAGCTGCTCCGCTCCCGGCCATCGCGGTGGACGAACCGACCATCTCGCTTAATTTCCTCGTGAACAACTCGCCGTTCGCCGGCAAGGAAGGGAAGTATGTGACCAGCCGCCAGATACGCGACCGGCTCGAGAAGGAGCTTGAGGTGAACGTCGGGCTCAAGGTGGATTTCACCAATGCGGACGCGTTCCTCGTGTCCGGCCGCGGCGAGCTCCACATCGCCGTGCTTTTGGAGAACATGCGCCGCGAAGGGTACGAGCTCCAGGTCTCTCAGCCGCACGTCATTACGCGCGAAGAGAACGGCGTCAAGCTGGAACCGTTCGAGGAGGTCGTCATCGATACGCCGTCGGAGTTCCAGGGAGCCATCATCGAGAAGCTCGGCCAGCGCGCATTCGTGCTTCAGAACATGACGCAACACGGGAACTCGGTGCGCCTCACCCTGCTCGGCCCCACGCGCGGACTGTTGGGCTATAAGAATATTTTCGTTGTGGATACAAAGGGCGAGGGCATCCTCTCGTCGCAGTTCGTGGGCTTCAAGCCGTACGCGGGCGAGATAAAGAAGCGGCAGGTCGGTTCCATGATATCCATGGCCACCGGCAAGGCGCTCGGGTATTCGCTCTGGTTCCTGCAGGACCGCGGCCAGCTCTACATCAAGCCGGCGATGGAAGTGTATGAGGGCATGGTCGTGGGCAACACCAGTAAGGGCGAGGAGATGTCCGTGAACCCGACGAAAGCGAAGGCGCAGTCCAACGTGCGCTCCTCCAGCATGGACGAAGCCATCGTCCTCTTCCCGGTCTTCGATCTCACGATCGAACGCGGACTGGAGATCATGTCGGACGACGAATATTTGGAGATCACGCCGGTGTCCGTTCGACTCCGCAAGCAGTACCTCACCGAGAACGATCGCTCCAAGGCGCGCCGATAACCTCTAGATTTTATAGCAGAGCGGGGTATAGTGCGGTCAATGTCCGCACGGACCTTTATTGAAGACCTCTTGCAGAAAGCCGATGTGACCATCGGCGGCTCCCGGCCGCAAGACATTACGGTGCACGACGAGCGGCTGTGGAATCGCGCCATCCGCTACGGCACGCTCGGGTTAGGCGAGGCGTATATGGACGGGTGGTGGGACGCGAACGAACTGGATGTGTTTTTCCACAAAGTGCTTCTGGCGCGTTTAGAGAAACATTTCAAGGTCAACCTCGCGTCCGTTCTCGTCATTGCGAAAGCGTTTCTATTCAATCTGCAGTCCGGCAAAGATGCGTTTACGGTGGGTGAAGTCCACTACGACCTCGGCAACGACCTGTATTCCGCGATGTTGGACAAGCGGATGACCTATACCTGCGGGTACTGGAAGAAAGCAAAGACGTTGGATGAGGCGCAGGAAGCGAAGCTGGAGCTCATCTGCAAGAAGATAGGGCTCAAGAAAGGCGACCGCGTGCTGGATATCGGGTGCGGATGGGGGAGCTTCGCGAAGTACGCGGCCGAGAGGTACGGCGCATCGGTGGTCGGTGTCACCGTCTCGGTGGAACAGGCCGCGCTTGCGCGGAAGCTTTGCGAGGGGTTGCCGGTGGAGATCCGCGTGCAGGACTACCGCGAGGTGAACGAGCCGTTCGACCACATCGTCTCCATCGGCATGTTTGAGCACGTGGGCGTGAAAAATTATCGCGAGTACTTCAAGGTTGCGAACCGCTGCCTCAAGGACGGCGGGTTCTTCCTCCTCCATACCATCGGCTACAAAGCTTCTCAGCTCACGAGCGACCCGTGGATCACCAAATATATTTTCCCGGGCGGAGTGCTTCCGTCCATCACACAGATAGGGAAGGCGATCGAGAATCTGTTCATCGTGGAAGACCTGCACAATTTCGGCGCGTACTACGATACGACGCTTATGGCGTGGTTCAAGAATTTTGATGCAGCGTGGCCGACACTGAAAGAAAAATACGGCGAGCGGTTCTACCGGATGTGGAAATACTACCTGCTCTCCTGCGCCGGCGTCGCGCGGGCGCGCGAGATGCAGCTCTGGCAGATCGTCCTCTCCAAAGACGGCGTCCCGGGCGGCTACACAAGCGTGCGGTAAGTATAAAAAGAAAAAGGCCGCCGCATACCGCGCGGCGGCCCCCAGGCACCCGGTCCCTTCAAGCGTGCAAGGAATAGTCGCTGTATCGCGTCTCGTACGCTTCGCGCAGCTCGTCGGCGGGGAAAATGGAATGCAGGGTGCAATTCAATTCGCCCAGCTCTTCCGCTATGCCCGGATCGAAGTCCACGAGGACGACGGCGTCGCTCACGCTGATGCTGTTCGCCTCCAGGAACGCTATTGCTTCGCGCTCGGTATCGGCCACCGTGGCGATACCGCTTATGAGCAGGACCTTCCGGACGTCTTCGGCGATCTTGTTCTTCAGCGGTGCGAACTGCAGCCTGCCGGTGCCCAAGTGCTTCTCGAGGTAGATGCACTTCCGGTCGTTCTTCCCGACGAGCCGCGCAAGCACAGTCGCGAACGGTTCGCTGGGCGGGATGCACGCGATGGCATCGAATTCCAAGTCGTTCATGGCGATGAAGTGCCGGATGCAGTGCGCTATCGATACCGCAAGCGTTTCAGTGAGCTGGGGAACGCCGAGGTTAACGCGCAACAACAAGGGCGATCCTCCTGCGGAGATGACCCCGGCGCCCATAAGGGCGTACGCGAGTTCACGCCGTCTTTCTTGATACGAGGTTGGCATTGCGGCCATGGCACAGTCTCCCGATTGAAGTGAAAGATCGAGTAATCCCTTCCGGGAATACCCGGCTAATTACAGGGCTACAGTATGCAAAAGTAGGCGTGAAGTCAAAGGGAACCGTCTGTATAAAAATCATAGCCCCGACAAGTTTCTGTCAGGGCTATCAGGCGGAGCGTCGCTCGGCTATAAACCGCTCTTCCGCGTCTACGTTGCTCTGTGTCGGCGCAAGAGGGACTTCCGAACGCGCCCACTCCTTTTTCTCAGGGAAGAGCGGCACCACCGCGGCGGACGAAAGCGTTACCCGCCCGACGAGCGAGCCGTCCTTCACCTCAAGGTCAAGACAGCGTGTATGCGCAGTGATGTCCCGGAGAAGTGCATCCATCACCGCGGCGTTTTCGCCTTCTATGTCCTCGATGGAAAGATTCACCGTGACGTTCTTCCCGCGCACGTCGATGACATAGACCGTGATGAACAGCGATTTCCGGGCCACAAAGCTTATGGTGCTGCCCGAGTTCCAGTTCCGCCGGTCGACGAGCTGTTTGAGCAGAGCCGGGGTCAGGTGCCGAAGTAGCCGGCGGAACTTCCTTGAGGATAGCCTGACGATCTCCGAGTACGTCTCCCACGTGATGTCCGCGAGGCTGAGGTCGCCTTTGGCCGTGCTCCCGAACAAGTCGGAAGACAAGGCCACTTGCCGTAGTCGTGCCATGGTCTGTCTCCCTGTTTCGGAAAAGTTGTACTGCCTGCGCCGACCTTATCCCATCTCGTATACCATTGTCAAGCAACAAACCGCCTTCCAACTCTCCACGGAAGCAAAGCAGGTTGCTTCCTGCACCCCGCAAAAACGAAAAAGCCATCCGGATGGATGGTTTTTTCATTTTTGTGGAGGTGCGGAGAGTTGAACTCCGGTCCGAATCTGGCTCTGAAAGCGAATCTACGACGCATAGTTCTGATTAGGATTTAGGGGAGGGTGCGAGGAATCAGAACGAAACCACTCCTCTCCGATCCCTTATTTAAATGCACCGGCCGGGATTCCGGGCATCGATCCTACAGACCATTCCGCCCAGTCCTCCCGCTGTAGAAACCGGGGAAGACGGACGTCGCGAGGCGAGTGGCCGTTAGGCGACCGCGTACGCGAACGCAAAGTCCTTCATACCGAAGTACGGGGACTTCACGCTTGCAAGAGTGTTCTTGGCAAGTTTGGTTGCTCGTTGGATTGTAAGTGTCATACGAGCGTGCACTGCGTCGCACGTCTTTCAAAGTACAGACCGTCAAAGCCGGTCACCCCCAGAAAACACATGATAGCATCACGCACTTTCTGCGAATGATCAGGAGGCCCGCGCTTGACCAGTTTCTGCGAAGGGTACGGAGTATTTTCTGCTGAAAAATCTCCTCGCTCTCGGACCGTCGTCCTGCGAGAGCCCCTTCTCGGGACAGCTCTTCGCGCGGGTTAACGGTTTTTCAATACGCGTTCGGTGTCGCGCTTCGCGTCGCGTCTCTTCAAGTCCTCGCGGCGGTCGGATTTGCCTTTGCCGCGGACGATCGCAATGCGCGCCTTCACGAACCTCCCGCTAGTATACAACTCAAATGGGATGATTGTCAACCCTTTCTTCCCCTCGGCCGCGGCGAGTTCGGCGATCTCTTTCTTCGCCAAAAGGAGGCGGCGGGGGCGCTCGGGATCGTAGCTCTTCGGCGTGTTCGCCGCCTGGTACGGCGGGATGGTCATACCCACGATGAACGCCTCGCCGCCGCGCACCACCACGCGCGCGCCGTCCAGAGAACCGAGCCTGGCGCGAAGCGCCTTCACCTCCGTGCCCAACAGCTCCACGCCCGCCGAGAAGCTCTCAAGCGGGGCGAATTTAAGATGGGCTTTCTTGTTGGCCACGAGGGTCATGCAAATAGAGTACAATACCCGGCATAGAAACTATATAGCCACGAATACCTATGAATAAAACAATCGCCTTGGTTCTGGGAGTTATCGTTGTTGTCGGGGCGGGGTATCTCGTTATATCCGGCGGGTCAACGCAGAGCGGTGCGACGACGGTGAACGGTTCGATGAAAGAATTGCTTGCGCAGGGCAAGTCGCTCAAGTGTGCCTTCCAGAACACGATAGCGGTCGGCACGACTTCGGGCACGGTCTATGTCGGCAATGGGAAGCTCCACGGCGATTATACGATCACCCAGACGGGGAGCGCGCAGGTCATACAGGCGCATATGACCATCGACGGTCCGACGATGTATTACTGGATGGAGGGCCAGTCGACGGGATTCAAGGTTCCGTTTGACGCAAGCAAGAGCGCGGAACCGGCAAGCGGTTCTTCCGCTGACGCTTCGGCGCAGTTTACAAAGGCGGCGGACTACAGCTGCACGTCGTGGACGGTTGACGAGTCGGTATTCAGCCTTCCGCAGATGCCGTTCACGGACGTTACGAACGTAACGCCGACGAGCGCAAGCGCCGGAGCTATGCCGACCGGAGGCGTCGCGCCGACCGAAGCGCAGAAATGCGCCGCATGCGACCAGATACCGGATGCGTCCGCAAAGTCACAATGCCGGGTTGCGCTCGGTTGCAAATAGTCCCTCGATCTCTTTCCTTCGACCGAGCAGGTCGTCCCAGCCCATCTGGTACGACTCCGCCACTGCGCGCCGGCTTCGCGTAAAAACGCCGGTCGGGAGCGGGTAGGTGGGACCGATGACCAGTATCTCGACATCGGCGGGGAAGTGATCGAAGTGGGTGCGCTCAAGATCGTAGCGCACCATTTGCCGTATCATCGGGCTCGCAAAGAGCGCGTAGAGCTTGGTGAACCACCGGGAAAAACCGGAAAGCATGACGGTATTTGAGATAACGATGATCTTCGTAGCGCCCTCCTTCCGCGCCTTGCGTATGAGTTCCGTCATATTCATGTTCAGGTCGCCGTCGATGAACGTCCGGGCGCCGAGGCGCACCGTGCCGCCGTAGAGAAAGGGGATGGCCTTTGCGGCGCGCATCACTTCATACGGGTCGAACCAGGTGTTATTGCTTATGTATTCGGTGTGGCCGGTGTCGAGGTCGGTCACGGGGACGAACCAGCGCGTTTTTGCCTTGACGAACGCGCGTTCGTCGAGCGGCAATTCTCGGCGCATGATGGTATCGACGATGTAATCCACCCGGAGCTTCGGCGGGAAAGTGCGTATCACCTCCGGCGAAGGGAGGTATCGCAGCCATATCTTCTCGATGTTGTCGTACTGGCCGGCGAGATAGTAGAACATCGCGCCGACCGAGCCCGATGCGGAAATGAAGATGTCGGGCTCGGTGATGCCGAGTTTTTTTGCGAGCGCGACGAGCGCTCCCGCGGCGTACGCGCACTTCATGCCGCCGCCCGAGGTAATGATCGCGACTTTCTCTTCTTTCATGCAAAGAGTATGATACCTCATATATGGCCCCGACCGCTCCGAAAAAGCCAAAGAACAAGAAGACAGCGCCGCTTTCGCCGCGCCGCGGATTGAAAAATGCGCTCGGCGGGCCTTCATTCTTCGGCAACCTCCTGACCACTGTTCTCATATTCCTCCTCCTCATGAGCATCTACTCGCTCATCGAGGGTTTCGTCCAGCCGACGAGCAGCGTCCCGCTCTCGGTCGTCGCATCCGACGTCGGGGCGGGGAAGATAAGTTCGATAACGGTGAACGGCGACTCTCTCAATCTCACCTACACTGACGGCTCGGAGAAGACCTCGCGGAAAGATCCGTCCGCCGGACTCCCCGAGACGCTCGCCACCTACGGCGTTACGCCGGAGGAACTTTCCAAAGTGTCTATCACCATTCAAGGGCAATCCGGGTTCCAGTTCTGGTTCCTCACGCTCGCGCCCATTCTCATCCCGCTCGTATTCATCGCTCTCATTTTCTGGTTCCTCTCGCGGCAGGTGAAGGGCGCGGGCATGCAGGCATTTTCATTCGGACAGTCCAAGGCGCGCGTCATCGACCCGGCTGACCTCTCCCAGCGCGTCACCTTTGCGGACGTGGCCGGCGCGCGCGAAGCGAAAGAAGAATTGCTGGAGATCGTGGACTTCCTCAAGAGCCCGAAGAAATTCCTGGATATCGGCGCGCGCATCCCGAAAGGCATCATCCTCATGGGCGCGCCGGGCACCGGCAAGACCCTGCTTGCGCGCGCGGTCGCGGGCGAAGCGGGCGTGCCGTTCTTCTCGATCTCCGGCAG
>JAKAGD010000015.1 GCA_021817685.1 bacterium | reverse complement strand
CCGGCTCCCGGCCGCCGCGGCGTTTTGAGCGCGGAGGCCGCCCGCCGCAGTTGGGCGGACGCGGAGGCGCTTCGCGCCCGGGCGGCGCCACCCGCCGCATCCAGCGCATCCTGCGCCGTCCGGCGTCGAACCCCACGCGCGTGAATCGCACCGCCGACTACTTCCCCGAGCCGGCCGGACCGACTACGGTCCGCATCATCCCCTTGGGCGGCGTCGAGGAAGTCGGCCGCAACATGGTCGCGGTCGAGGTGGGCGCCACCGGCGACATCATCGTCTTTGACGCGGGCTTCCAGTTCGTCTCGGAGGAGGCGTCTCCGGGCGTGGATTACATCCTCCCCAACACGAAGTACCTGGAGAAGAACGCCGACCGTGTGAAAGGCGTCGTCATCACGCACGGCCACCTGGACCACATCGGCGGCATTCCCTTCATCCTGCCGCGGTTCGGCACTCCGCCTATCTATACGCAGATGCTCACCTCGGTGATGATCCAGCGCCGCCAGGAGGAATATCCGGATGTGCCGAAGTCCGAGATGGTCGTCGTGGAAGTCGGCCAGACCGTTACCATCGGCAGCACGCGGGTGAAGTTCTTCCCGGTGACGCACTCTATTCCCGATTCCATGGGCGCCTCGGTGGAAACGCCGCAGGGCAATGTCGTCATCTCCGGCGACTTGAAGCTCGATCACGACGGCGATACGCCGTCCGAACGCGAGTTCAAGACCTGGGGAGACATCGGCAAGGACAAGAACATCTTCCTCGTCGCCGACTCCACGAACGCGGAGAAAGACGGCTTCTCCATTCCGGAGGCGCGCGTCATCCAAACCCTGGAAGACATCATTAAGACGGTGTCCGGCCGCCTTATCATCGGCACGTTCGCCTCGCAATTCGAGCGCATGATCCACATCATGGAAGCCGCAGAGAAGTACGGCAAGAAGATCGTCACCGAAGGCCGCTCCATTAAGAACAACTTGGAGATCGCGGAGAAGACCGGCCTCCTCAAGATAAAAAAGGAGACCATTATTCCTTCGCAGGACATCCAGAATTACCCGCCGGACAAGATCGTCATCCTTTCGACCGGCGCGCAGGGCGAGGAGTTCGCCGCGCTGATGCGCATCGCGACCAAACAGCACAAGTACATCACGCTGAATGAGCGCGACACTATCGTGCTCTCCTCCTCGGTCATTCCGGGCAACGAGATATCCGTGCAGAAGTTGAAAGACAACCTCTACCGGCACAACGTCACGCTCATCCACTACCGCTCGTCGGACGTGCACTCGACCGGCCACGGGAACACCGGCGAACTCGTGTGGATCAACAAGCAGGTGCACCCCACCTTCTTCATGCCGGGCTACGGCTACCGCTCAATGACCACCTGCCATGCGCGCGCGGTCGAGCAATCGGGCTTCCCGCGCGAGAACATCATCGTCGCCGACAACGGCACGGTGATAGACATCGAGGACGGCGAACGGCTGAACGTGCACAAACAGAAAGTGCCTTCGGCACCGATGGTCGTAGACGGATTCACTATCGGCGACATCCAGGAAGTGGTCATCCGCGACCGCCAATCGCTCGCCAAAGACGGGATGTTCGTCATCATCGCTTCAGTGAATCTCAAGACCGGCAAGCTCCGCAAGTCGCCGGACATCATCAGCCGCGGATTCGTGTATCTGCGCGAGTCGCAAGACCTCCTGAACGAGGGCCGCGTCCTCATTAAGAAGACGATTGAGGATTCCACGCGCAATATGAACCCGATCGACCTGGACTACGTGAAGAACAACCTCACGGACGTCATGGCCGGATTCCTGTTCGCGCGCACCAATAAGGCGCCGATGGTCATCCCTGTGCTGATAGGAATGTGATCTGAAACGAAAGACACAAAACGCGGCTCGCCCCTGGCGAGCCGCGTTTTTATGCCGCCGCGGGGCGCAGTACCGCGCCGCGAGTCACGATAGGCAAGGCCTTCACAATCTCGCTCACCTGCATCCAGAAGAAGGCCCAGATCCAGACGAACGCTGCAAGCGCCACCGGTATCGGTGCGACAAGAATCCCGCCGATGGCGAGCGCGGTCGCCACGATCTGCGTAGCCGAAGTTGCAAGGATGACGCTCCCCGCCGGGAGATACCGCCACCAGCGTTCTTTCGTATGCGCGACGTAGATGAGCATGTGGCCTGAGACAGTGAGCTTCAGGAAGAACGCCGTCTGCACGAGCGGGAGCGGCAAGTGGACGACGTCGGCCAGCAAGAAATAGAGGAGCAGGCTGTTCACAACGCCGACGGTGCCGAAGAGCGTACCGAGCGCGAAGCGCTCCCGCGGGGCGAGGTCCGCCGGGCGGTCGGCGCGCTTCACCCGGTCAAAAGCGAGCGTGATGATGGGGATGTCGTTCAAAAATGCGAGCAGGATGAGCTCTACGGGCGTGAGCGGAAAGCCCTTGATGATGAGGCCGAGCACGAGCGCCGTTACCACGAGACGGAAACTCTCGGAAATGCGGTAGACGGAATAGTTGTAGAGGCGGAAGAATATCTTGCGCGCCTCCGTGAGCGCCGTCTGCATCACCGAGATGCCCGAATCCAACAGGACGATGTCGGCGGTTCCTTTGAGCGCATCGACTGCGTTCGCCACGGCGATGCCGACATCCGCCTTGCGCAAAGCCGGCAAATCGTTCACTCCGTCGCCGGTGGATGCGACCACAGCGCTCTTTTGCGCATAGGCGACGAGCGCGAGCTTGTCGTCCGGCAGGACCTCGGCGAACGCGGCGATGTTCGCGAGCGCACCTGCAGGGAGGTGCGCGATATCCGTATCCTTCGGGCGCAGGACTGTTCCGGCGAGCCCGAGCGACGCCGCCACGTGCGCGGCGGTCTCCTTCGTGTCGCCGGTCACCATCACCGTCTCCACGCCCTCGCTCTTGAGGAACCGGATGGTCTCGGCGGCGTCGGCGCGCAAGGGATCGGCGAGAACGAGCATGCCGATGATCTCCATTCCGCGCTCGTCGCGTATGTCGGCGGGATTCCGCTTGAGCGCGACCGCGATAGCGCGCGAACCGCTTTTCGCGGCATCTTCCACATCCCGCGCGATCGTCTCGGCCAAGCCGTCAAGCGGCGCGGACAGCGAGGCCAGCATGGACGGGATGCCGAGCGCGACCAGATAGCGGACGCCGTCCCGTTCTATGATCGCCGTACTGCGTTTGCGGATAGAGTCGGCCGGCACCGCTTCAAGAACGCGGTACGGCGTGGCGCCGTTCTCCTTCCCCCGCTCCACGACCGCCCGGTCGATGATACTGTCGGCGTCTGCAGAAGCGGCGGCAGCGGCATAGGCGAGCACGTCGCGTTCGGAGAACGGCGCATACGCATGCATGCGCTCCACCGATATCTTATTCTCGGTGAGCGTGCCGGTCTTGTCGGTCAAAAGGAGCGTGACGTTCGCAAAATCCTCAAGCGCCGCGAGCCGCCGCACGAGCGCTTTCTTTCCCGCGAGCGTGACCGCGCCGATGGACACGATGAGCGTCATCACGGTCGGGAGCGAAACGGGAATGCCGGCAATGAGGAGCGAGAGGTCGAGCAGAAGCGTATCGGCGAGCGGCTGGCCGTCGATCACGAATACGATCGTTAGGATGGCCGCGGCAATGATGCTCGCGACGATAAGGAAGCGGGAGATGGAGAGAATATCACGCTCCATGAGTGATGCGCGCTTCCCTTCCTTCACCGAGGACGCGATCTTCCCGAAAAACGCCCTGTTGCCGGTCGCGGTCACCAGTCCGGTGAAATTACCCGTCACGACGACCGAACCCGAATACGTCGTGTCGCCCACGGATTTTGCCTTCGGGAGCGACTCGCCGGTCAGAACCGCTTCGTTTATCTCCAGATTCACCGCCGTCTCAATGCGAGCGTCCGCCGGCACAAGCGCGCCGACGCTGCACTCAATGACGTCGTTCGGGACAAGCTCGCGCGACGGAACGGCTTTCCACACGCCGTCGCGCATGACTCTCGCTTGCACTGAAAGCTCCGAGCGGAGCGCTTCGAGTGCGCGGTCGGTCTTGTGCGAATGCCAGAGCGCCATGCCGACGTTGAGTGCGAGCAGGGCGGCGATAAATGAGCCGTCAAAAGACCGTCCGATGAAGAACGAGAGCGCGGACGCGGCAACGAGCATCAAGGACGCCGGCGACGCAAGCGCCTCAAGGAGTTTCTTGAGGCCGCCCGCGTGCTTTTCGCTCACTTCGTTCGGGCCGTACTGCGCAAAGAGCCGCGCCGCTTCGCTCGATGAAAGACCCGTCATCTACCGATTCTACCCTATATGCGCCGGCGCCGTGCGAAGTGGAAGCTTGAGTAAGAGAGGTAACCGGCGATGAAGACGCCGCACCACGAGACCCAAAACGGGACGACAACGGCACCAAGCAGTATTTTCCAACCGAACGCGAGCCGGACCAGGTGTACGAGCGCGACCGCCAGGAAAACGAGTCCCGCGACGTTCAAGAGGGTCCGCTCGTTCGGAGACGTGATGGGCAACTTCATGCTCCAGCCGTAATGGGCGAGGATAATAATGAGTGCGAGATCAAAGACGATGCCCGGGCCAAGAGCGTTCGCGCTCCAGGTCACGCCGAGCAGGGAGAGCGGGAAGAATCCTGCGCTCGCGAGCCAGATGCCGCAGATGATATCCGCGATGACAAGCCCGACGCCGATTTTCGCTATTTCACGGAGAGTGTGGTGATTCATAGGTGGTGCAAATGATAAGTGCGGGGAGACCGCTCCACCTAGTATGCATTCTCGATCGGGAAGACATACAACCGGACGGTGCATAACCGACGAACGCCATGCTATGCTCCCCTCTAATGCAGCCGCGCACCATTCTCTTCATCGGGAATTTCTTCTTCTCGCTCTTTGCGGCGCTGCCGGCGTACATCCTCCTCCCCTATCTTTCCTCGTTCATGCCGACGGTGTACGCCGGCCTCGTGATATCCGGCGGCGCGCTTGTCGCGGTCGTTTTCTTCCTGTTCCTGCCGCAACTTGTCGCATTCTATGGGACGCAACGTCTCGCCATTCTGTTCGCCGTCCTCGAAATGCTTGCACTCTTTTTGCTCGCACTTTCTCCGGGAGCGGTCGCAGCCTGCCTGCTCGTCGCGCTTGGCGTCTCCATCCAGCCGCTCCTTTCATACGAACTCGATCTCCTGCTTGAAGCAACGGTTACCGAGGAAGGAAAGACCGGGCGCATCCGCACCCTCTTCATCACGGCGTGGAATATCGCCGGCCTCGCCTCGCCGCTTTTGATGGGCGCCCTGCTTGCCGGCGGGGATGACTACAACCGCGTCTTTCTCGCGAGCGCCGTCGCCCTCATACCGTTCACCGTCCTCTTTGCGGCGCGCCGGCTCCCGCAGGGAGCGCCGCCCAATCCGTCGCATATGCGCGACACGCTGATCTGCATCATGCGCGACCGCGATCTTGCGGCAGTCACGTTCGGCCACTTCGTCCTCTATTCGTTCTATATTTGGGCGCCGCTCTATGTCCCCACCTATCTGCACGACGTGCTCGGCATACCGTGGTCCAGCCTCGGCTGGATATTCTCCGTGATGCTCATCCCGTACGTGCTCATCGAATACCCGGCGGGATGGGTCGCCGACCGACTCCTGGGAGACAAAGAGCTCATGCTCGCCGGGTTCCTCATCGCGGGAGGAGCGCTTGCCGCGGTCAGTACAGTCTCCTCCTCTACCCCGCTCTCGCTCATCCTCGTCATCCTGGTGAGTTCACGCGTGGGCTCGGCGCTCATTGAAAGCATGACCGAAGGCCATTTTTTCCGCCGCGTCTCCGAACGGGACGTCAACTCGATCAGCGTCTTCCGCGGCGTCTGGCCTTTGGCGAACATCATCGCGCCGATCGTAGGGAGCGTCATACTCCTTTCCGGGAATCTCCAGTCCCTTTTCCTTATCACCGGCGGGTTCATCATCATCGCCGGCGCTGCGGCGACGTTCCGGATAAAAGACTTCCGCTGATTCAATCCGCGAGCGTATAGCTCTCCCCCTCCTTCCCCACCAGCCCTTCCGCAAAAAGCGCGCGGAGCGCTGTGCGCATTTGCGCGCGGCGGTCGGCGCCAAGCAGATCCACGAGATATGCGGATGATGCGGCTCCCAGCGCGACCTCGCGTAAAATAGCGCCCCGCGCTTCGCGGAGCGAGCCGACGAATTTCGATTGCTTCATATATGTTCTGCTCTTCGCATTGTGCGAGACGCCCGAGCGCTTCAAGTATGCGCCGTAGTCCATAAGCGCGCTGTACCACTCCCGCGCCCTGCCCTTCGGCAAAGCCTGCGCAAGGATCTTCTCAATATCTTTGTCCGATACTTTCTTCTTTTTCGGAAAGAAATGATGGATGACGGCGGTGCGGATGTTCGTCTCAACGAATACGTCACCCTTGTTCCACGCGAACGCGGCGACCGCGCGCGCCGTATACGGACCGACGCCGGGCAATGCTTCTAGTTCCGGAACGCTTTTCACCTTTCGCACCGCAAGTTCTTTCGCCGCGTTATGGAGCATTTTTGCTCTCCGGTTATATCCGAGCCCTTGCCAGCTCTTCAAGACGGCGGAAAGCGGCGCGGCCGCGAGCTTCTTTGCCGTCGGGAATTTCCTGGTGAATGTGTTATAAAATGGCGCGACGCGCTCCACTTGCGTCTGCTGGAGCATCACCTCCGACACGAGTATTTTGTAGACATCGCGCGTCTTTCGCCACGGCAAATCGTGCCTCCCGCGCTTTGTATAGTGTGCCCAGATTATTTTCCGAAACTCCGGTACGGTCATTTCGCTTTCGGCCACTTCATGGCGGCGGGCGGCCAGAGCTTCGTAAGCGGGTGCGCCGCGCAGTCATGCGGACGCGCCGGGCACACGTACCGGCCATAGAGCACGAGGCCGTTGTTCACATATTTCCAGTCCTTTTTCGGGATAAGCGCCTCCAGATCCTTGGATATTTTTGTGAGGTCGTTCTGGTCGGTCAGGTCAAAGCGCTTCGCGAAGCGCTTCACGTGCGTGTCGGTCGCAATGCCCTCCCACGTGTCATGCAGTTCGCCGAGTACCACATGCGCGGTCTTATACCCCACGCCCGGCAGCTCAACCAATTCGGCCTCGGTCTTCGGGACCTTCCCGCCGAATCGTTCCTCGATCATCTTTGCTGCGCCGATAATCGCCTTCGCCTTATTACGGAAAAACGGAATAGAGGAAATTTCTTTCGTAAACGCCGCCGGGTTCGCCTTCGCAAAGTCTTTCGGCGTTTTGTATTTCTTGAACAGCGTTGCGGTGAGTCGGTTCACCGCTTTATCCGTGCACTGCGCCGAAAGGATGACGGCGACGAGGAACTGGAACGGCGTGCGGTGTTTGAGTTCGCTCTCGGGTTTCGGATACGCGCGCCTGAGGTATGCGAGTATCTTCTTCGCCCGCGCCGTACGCTCCTTTTGCTTCGCCGGGGTCATCGTGCGAGGGTCTTGAGATCGGCGACGACCTCCGCGGCATGCAGTTCGGGTTTCACTTTCTCGTACACCTTCGCGATATTCCCTTCCGGATCAATGAGGAACGAAGTGCGGACGGTGCCCATGTAGGTCTTCCCCATGAATTTCTTCTCGCCGAACACGCCGTAACGTCCGACGACCTCCTTATATTCGTCGGCGAGGAGCGTGAACGGCAGTTCGTAGGTGCCCGCGAATTTCTTGTGGCTTGCGACGCTGTCGGTGGATACCCCGAGCACAACGGCGCCGATGCTCGTGAAGTCCTTGAATTGATCGCGGAGCGCGCAGGCTTCAATGGTGCACCCCGGCGTATCGTCCTTGGGGTAGAAATAGAGCAGCACCCACTTCCCCCGGTAGTCGGCGAGCGCGTGCTCCTTGCCGTCCTGGTCGGGGAGCGCAAAATCGGGCGCGCGTGTGTGGACTTTCGGCATCTCCATGCGCGCAACTATACCATTTCAGGAGTATGTTCCTCGTGCGGGAAGGCGAGATGGAAGAAAAGCTGGAGGAGCGCTCCGGAAGTGAATATGGTGAACAGGAGAACGACGAGCAGTCCGATGACCGGCACGAGCGCAACGAGCGAGAGCGCGAGCATGCCGAGCACGCCGTCATGCCAAAAGACCGTATCGCGATGCGCGAAACGACGGGAGAAAACGCTGCCGAGAAGAATGCCCGCATACATGACCGAAAGGAGGGCGAGGAGCGCGTAGAGGATGAACAGGAGAGAGGCGAGGCCGATGCCGACGAAGGTCAGGGACAAGAGGACGAGCAGAACCGGCGTGGCAACGAGTATCGCGAAACCGAGCAGCATCGTGAGCAGGATGCTGCGCGGCTTTGTGTATGCGCGGCGGACGACCTCTTCGGCGAGCCGCGGGAACAGCCCGGCGAGAAGGCCGGCGAGTATCAAGGCGCCGAGGATGCGCGCAAAAAGGAAGAATCCCATGCTGACGAGCGCGAGCGTCCTCGAAGTTCCGGCGTCCGGCAAGTATGACGCATTCGTGTACTCGATGCCGCCCTCGATCGAGACCGATGCGGGGATGACTGCGGGTTCCGGCGCCTGGTAGGAGAGCGTGCCGTGTATGACCGTGTTCTCCGCGAGCGTAATGTGGCCGCCCGCGACGATGGTGACATCCCCGGCAAAGTCTCCGGCAAGCGAAACGTTGTTCCCGTAGACGGTGACCGGACCCGCGGCTCCGTTCGTGATGGTGGTATTTACCGCAGTGATAAAGACGGTTCCGCCCGAACGGCCGGAATCCTCGACGTCGTAGCCGAGCGCAATGAGGTCGCCCGCCACCGGCCCCTCGATATCAAGGCTTCCCCCGGCGGCGCGGAGGTCGCCGCCCACGGCGGCGCGAACGCTCGCGGAGCCGGAGAGCAGGAGTTCGTCCCCTTTTACCGGAGCCGCAATGACGACTGAACCCCCGAGGGCCGTGAGATCGCCCGCCACCGGAGCGGTGCTTACGACCGACATGCCCGCAAAGTATGCGTTCCCGGGCGAAGAACTCGCGACCAAGAGCGAACGCGCCGCCGAAAAGGAAGCGGCGGGACGCGCCGCCAGCGCGCTCGCCGGTACGAGGAGGAGTACGAGTACGGCGAGGAGCGTTCGTTGCATACGGATATTATGCCCGCGGCGGCATCGCAAGATGCGGCGGGACCTCGGACGAGCCGGCGGGCACGGCATGCCTGCGCCATTCGATCGGCTCGATGCGCGTGGCAAGAATGAGGATGAGAAGAGTGATGAGCGCCGATGCCGAACAGTAGATGCAGAACGCGCCGATGAAAAATATCTGAACGGAAGTGAAGTAGAGCGAGGAAAGCACGCCGATGAGCGCAATCGCCTGAAGCACGCGGCGCAGAAGCCGATCAAAAAGGACCAGCTCGAGAGCGGCGAGAACGAATATGATGCTGTAGAAGAGGACTCCGAATTCCGCGAGCGGGATGCCGAAGATACGCGAATATTGGCTCGCGGCGACGATGTTGCATCCCGAAAGATTCCCGATATTGCAGATGAGCGGCGTGCCAGAGAGCTCGTGTTGGGTGAGATAGGCAGAATCCGCAAGCCCGCAGAACGCGAGGAAGAGGATGAGAACGACGCCCGCCCGTTTCATATTCCGTAGGATACGCGCTCGGGCACATCCGCGCAAATGCAACCGCCTGGGCGGCAGAAGCGTTATAAAGGGCAGGAAGCTCATTCGGAGAAGCTGCTACCGGAGACGCGCCACCCGTCTCGCCGATCCGTCTTCTCGGACTCGGCTTATCCATCATCCTTTGTCGTATGGGTATTCTCCGCGCTTTCGGTTTCGGCATCTTCCTCATCGTCATCGCCCTGCTTATGCCCGCAGTTTTTGCGGAACTCGTTCGAACCATCGTCACGTTCCTGCAGAGTTCCCAAGAAGCGTTCGCCGCAGCCGGGATCCTCGCTTCATACGCCGGACACATCCCGCCATCCGTGCCGTAAAGCGAAAAACCGCCCCTCACCGGGCGGTTTCCGTTTTGCGGGCCGCTAGACCGCCGGGGGCGGCTGCCGTTCCTCCCTGCCGTAGATGAGAGCTACGAAAACGAATACTCCGGCGACAAGATGGAACCAGTTCGAAGCGCCGTTCGTATACGCGAGGCCGAGGAGCGATCCTCCCGTCGACGGGACGGTCATGAGCCCGATAAGACCGAGCAGGAATATCACGGCGCCTATGATCTTGAGCCAGAGCTCCGAGCGTCCCCCGTACCAAAAGGCGACCAGGAGGAGGACCGCGCCCATGATGATGTGCACGATGTTGTGCATAGCATCAGCGGCGAACAGCGCGTTAGCGCCGATGAGGGGATTTGAGACGAACCCGAGCGCTCCGAGAAGCACCAGGATAACGCCGAAAATGACCGTGAGCGTTTTCGCCATATAAACCGTTAGGACTGCTAAAGCGGCTCGCAAGCCTGTGAACGCAGGAGCGGAGCGCTCCCCGTATGATACCGCCGCAGGAACGGGACCGACGGAAAAGAAGGGCGTCCTGTGCATAAAAATCTGGTAAACTGCGGAAATACGTATGGTTCCCTTCCTTTCCCACCTCATCGGCGGCTCGGTCGGTAGTTACGCACTCCTTGCGCTCGCTATCATGCTCGGCACGTTCTTCCTCGAGGACACTACGACCGTCATCGTCGGTTTGCTTGCGGCGGACCACATCATCGGCGTCCCGATCGCCCTCGCCTCGCTCTATGCGGGGATCATTGTCGGCGATATCGGGCTCTACACGCTCGGGTATCTGGCGAGCACCAACACGCGGCTTGCCCGCTATGTGGACCACGACTTCGTCGCGCCGTTCCGCGCGTGGCTTGAGACCCGCTTCGTGCTCACGGTATTCTCCGCGCGCTTCATACCGGGCTCGCGGCTCCCCACCTATACGGCCAGCGGCTTTTTCCGTTCGCCGCTTTCCACGTTCATCATGACGGCCATCGTCGCGACTTCGATCTGGACCACGGTTCTCTTCACCGCCTCATATTGGTTCGGGAACCTTACTTCCGAATGGATGGGGCCCGTGCGCTGGGGCATCGCGCTCGCCTTCCTGCTCGCGCTCTTTTTCATTGCGCGCCACAACCTGCTTGCGTATCGCGCTAAGCGGGTTGAACTGGATACCGCCGCCGATACTCGTGAGCCGTGAGCACAAGGACGCCGAAGTCGAACACCGCGAGTACTTGAAGCAGGACCTCGTGCCGCACGAAGCCGCGGTACGCTTCGTACGTCCCGAAGATAACGAGCGCAAGCATGAAGAGCGGGTACGCGATGCGTTTCCCGGCAAAGATGCCGATGACGAGCAATACCTTTATCGCCCCGTGGACCGCCAGGTACAAAGCGAACAGATAATGCGTATGCACGGCGAACGAAGTCGCAGCATCGTGCAATGCGGTAGCGACCGGGTCGTCGGGATCTCGCGTGAGCTCGCCGCTCGTCGCGAATTCAATGAGCCTCACCACTAAAGACGGCGGCACGACAAGCGCGAGGAACGCGACGAGCATTTCGAGCCCGCCGTTGACCGCCTTGAGCCAAAGCGCCAGGTCGAAGAACCACAGTATGTCCTTCTCGCGCTCTACTTCATTTTTCGGGAGGAGTTCTACGTCCATCCCCGTAGCGTATCATGCGACGCGATTTTTGAGCGTCTCAAGCGCCTTGGCGAGCAGTTCTTTCACCGACTCGTCCGTTATGTTCCCTTCCGAGTCGAATACTCCCTGTGCCGGACCCAGATATATTTCCGGCTGGCCAATGACTCGCGCGTCAAGATAATTCATGATCTGCCGCAAGTGGAGATCGGA
>JAKAGD010000014.1:6494-11793 GCA_021817685.1 bacterium | reverse complement strand
CCGGCAGCGAATTCGTGTAGATGTTCGTGGGCGTGGGCGCTTCTCGCGTGCGCGACCTCTTCCAGCTCGCGAAGAAAGCCGCGCCCGCCATCATATTCGTGGATGAGATAGATGCGGTCGGGCGAGTGCGCGGCACCGGCGTGGGCGGCGGCAATGACGAGCGCGAGCAAACTCTGAACCAGATACTCGTGGAGATGGACGGCTTTGAACCGACGGAGAAGGTTGTCGTGATGGCGGCGACGAACCGTCCGGACGTGCTTGACCCTGCGCTCCTGCGGCCCGGCCGCTTTGATCGGCGCGTCACCATCGACTTGCCGGACCGCCGCGACCGCGAAGAGATTTTGAAGATACATGCGCGCACCAAGCCCTTGGGTCCGGACGTCGCGCTCGCAGTCATCGCCGAGCGCACGCCGGGATTCTCCGGCGCCGAACTCTACTCGCTCATGAACGAGGGCGCCATCCTCGCCGCGCGCGAGAACAGAAAAGAGGTTACGCAGTATGATCTCATACGTTCCATAGAAAAAGTCATGCTCGGTCCGGAACGGAAATCGCACCTGCTCTCCAAACGCGAGAAGGAGCTCACGGCGTACCACGAGGCCGGCCACGCGCTTGTCTCGTCCGTACTCGAATATGCCGATCCGGTGCACAAGATATCCGTCATCAGCCGCGGCCGCGCAGCCGGTTATACGCTCAAGCTCCCGTTCGAGGACAAGAAGATGCAATCCAAGAAGCAGTTCCTGGACGACATTGCGGCGACGCTTGGCGGATACGTGGCGGAAGAAATGCTGTTTGACGACGTGACGACGGGGCCCTCAAACGATCTCATGGTCATCACGGCGCTCGCGCGCGATATGGTGGTGCGCTACGGGATGAGCGACAAACTCGGCCCCATCGCTTTCGGCGAGCGCGCTCTCGGGAATGAACCGTATTCGGAAGAGGTCGCGGCAAAAATAGACGCCGAAGTTTCCCGCATCATCACCGATGCAAAGGCGCGCGCCGCGCAGGTCATCAAGGAGCACCGCAAGGCGCTCGATGCCATCGCGAAGGAACTCACGGAGAAAGAGACCGTGGAGCGCGAGGAATTTGAGAAACTCTTGGTCGCGAACGGCATCACGCCGAAGAAGAAAGAAGAGGAGGGTATCACTATTGCGCCGCCGCAGATTTGAAATGCAAAACCCCGGAGCATGCCGGGGTTTGTTGTAGGGGTGGTTTGAAGTCAGGCTTTGTAGAGTCGGGCGAGATGTCCCGGCGTTTCCAGCAAGAAGCAGACCGGGTACTGGTTTCCCGGATCCACGACCCGGGCGGTGAACGAAGTGCCATTGACGATTTTCCGCACACGCATCTCCGTCGGCGGGATATTTTCATCATTCCCGTCTACGATGACCGCGCCTTCCGCCAGTCTATGACCGACTTCAGGGATTGATACTTCCTCGATGCCCCCGTCCGGAGTGCGCATCCGGACGAGGTCTCCGCTTGCTACGCTTACGATACTTCCTTTCATGGTATTACCCCTCTTTTTTATGGTTGAACAAGACAAATGGAACTACAACAGCAGACCGCACAGTACCATTTAGAGCCCGTGCGGTCAATGTTATTTAGTCCGCCCCCTTGGACTCGAACCAAGGACCCTCGAGGTATACCTAGGGGTACATCCTGCAGTCGCTCGAAATAAACAAGCTATGTCTGTGCGCCCTCTTGGACTCGAACCAAGAACCGCCGAGGTATAAGCTCGGTGCTCTAACCAATTGAGCTAAGGGCGCTCGTTTATTTAACTCGCTCCTTTGGTTGTAAGCTTGTGCTCTAACCAATGAAAGAAGCGACTCTAGTACTGTAGCGCACGGCTACTCCAAATGCATCTCCGTATCGGCAGTGCGGGCGCGGGAGGCGAGGGCGGGGTGTTCCCGCAGTTCCGGATCTTCCGCGACAAGACGCGCCGCTTCCGTACGCGCCGCCTCCACGAGTTTCAGGTTCTTGAGCGCTTCCATCGCGATGTCGGAGACGCCCCATTGCCGGCCGCCCACGAGCTCGCCCGCGCCGCGTTGGGCGAGGTCGTACTCGGCAAGCTCAAAACCGTTCTTCGCTTTGACGAACGCTTTCATGCGCTCGCGGGTCGTTTCGCCGAATGATTCGGGGAGCGCGAAACAGTACGACTGGTGCGTGCTCCGGATGACGCGGCCGCGCAACTGATGGAGCTGGGCGAGCCCGAAGCGCTCCGCGCCCTCAATCAGGATGGCGGTCGCGTTCGGCACGTTCACGCCCACTTCCACGACCGAGGTGGCGACGAGGATATCGATGTTTCCGTTCTCATACCGCTTCATCACCTCCTCTTTCTCCGCCGGTTTCATCTTGCTGTGCAGGATATCGATGGCCGCCTGCGGAAATACTTCTTTCTTCAGGCGCGCGGCCTCCGCTTTCACCGACTTGGCCTGGAGCGCGAGCTCCTTCGCCGGGTCGGGTTCATCAATGCGCGGGCAGATGACGTAGGCCTGGTGGCCGGCGGCAAGTTCGGCGCGTACGCGCTCGTACGCTTTTTCGCGTTCCCTGGGCGCAAGCACTTCCGTGATGACTGACTTTCTGCCGGCGGGTATCTCATCGAGCAGGGTGAGGTCCAGGTCGCCGTAGAGCGTGAGCGCGAGCGTGCGCGGAATAGGCGTCGCCGTCATCGAGAGCAAGTGCGGAGCGATTGTTCCTTTCGTCGCGAGTTTCTGCCGGTGCATCGTGCCGAACCGGTGCTGTTCGTCAATGATGGCGTAGGCGAAGTATTTGAACGAGAGCGATTTTTCTATGAGCGCGTGCGTGCCGATGACGATGGGGATGAGTCCGTCGGCGACGCGTTTTTTGAACGTCGCCTTGGAAAGTTTCGCCGATTCCTCGTACGCTACTCGCGACGGGAACACGCGGCATTCGCTTCCCGTGATAAGCCCGATGGGGATAGGGTGGTCTTTGAAATAGGAGACAAAGGTCGAGAAATGCTGTTTCGCCAATATTTCAGTAGGAACAAGGTAGGCGACCTGGAGGTGGCCTGCGATGCGGCCTTTCGGAAGCGAGGTGGCGACGAGGTAGGCGGTCGCCGCGGCGACCGCGGTCTTGCCGCTCCCCACGTCGCCCTCAAGGAGCCGGAGCATGGGGTGTGTTTTCTCAAAGTCGGCGGTGATGGCATCGATGGCGCGGTTTTGTGCTGCGGTCGCCGGGAAGGGGAACGAGGCGACGAAGTCCGCGAGTTTGGAGCGATCGACGGCGACCGGGAGCGCCTCTTCCCGCAACAGCGCGCTTCGCCGCTTCTGCATCACGATCTGGAGCGCGAACACTTCTTCAAAGGCGAATCGCTTGCGGGAGGCATCCGCATCGGACCTTTTTTGCGGCGCGTGGATGAAGACAAGGGCGGACGAGAGCGACGGGAGCTTATAACGCGCGAGGATATCGGCAGGCAGGGGGTCTTCTATGCGTTCCTGCACGCCGGCCTCAAACGCTTTCCGCACCGCGTGCATGATCCAGAGCGACGAGATACCCTGGCTTTCCGGATAGACGGGGTACAGCGTCTCATCCATCTCGGCGCCTTTCACGAACAGCGAATCGTGGACGTCGTCCGGCATCACCGGCGTTTTATCTATCTCCGGATTCGCCAGGTACACCTTTGCTCCCGTGCCGGCGATGCGCCCGCTCACTTTCACCTGCATGCCGTCGTGGAGCGATTTGGCGATGTAGGGCTGGGAGAACCACATCATTTTTATTTTCCCCGAATTATCCTCCAGCCACGCTTCGGCGATAGGCCGGCGGCTCTTCCAGGTCTTCCGGATGTCCGGTTTGCGCACGGTCCCGTACAGCGTCACGTCGGCGCCGGCGGCGACGCCCGCGATCGTGCCGGTCGGCCCCGCGTTCTCATAGCGGGCGGGGAAATGGTAGAGGAGGTCGCGGATCGTCCGAATCCCCAGCTTATGGAGCGCCCGCTTTTGCTCCGGACGGAGCCGCGCGAAGTGCTTGTCAACAGAATCGTCCGGGTTCACATTTAGAGTATACTGTCATTTCTATGGACACGAAATCAAAAAAGATACTGGCGGCGTTTAAAAAGCAGGGCGCGCGCGTGGAGACGAAAGCGCGCGTGAAGCTTAAGGCGAAAACGGACTTCTCGCTCTGGTACACGCCGGGCGTCGCCGTTGCCTCCTCCCATTTGGCAAAGCACCCGGAAGATGCGCGGAAGCTGTCGGTGAAGAAGAATAGCGTTGCGGTCATCTCCGACGGTTCGTCCGTGCTCGGTCTCGGGAACATCGGTCCGTACGGCGCGCTTCCGGTTATGGAAGGGAAGGCGCTTATCTTCAGGGAAATGGGGAGCGTGGATGCGTGGCCCATCGTGCTTGATACGCAGGACCCGGATGAAATAGTGCGCACGGTAAAAGCGATCGCCCCCGCCTTCGGCGGCATCAATCTGGAGGATATCGCGGCGCCGAAGTGCTTTGATATTGAAAAGCGCCTCATAGAAGAGTTGGATATCCCGGTTATGCACGACGACCAGCACGGCACCGCTATCGTGGTGCTTGCCGGGCTCATCAACGCCGCGAAAGTGGTGAAGAAAGACCTGAAGAAACTCAAAGTGGTGATAAGCGGCGCGGGCGCGGCCGGCACAGCGATCGCAAAGCTTCTCAAAGCGGCGGGCACGGCAGATATCATCCTCCTCGACCGCATCGGCACTATTTATGCCGGGCGCACGGAACTCAATGAGAATAAGAAAGAACTCGCCGAACTCACGAACCCGCGCAGGGTAGAGGGAGGGCTCGCCGAGGCGATGGCCGGCGCGGATGTGTTCATCGGCGTTTCGGGCAAGGGGCTTTTGAAGGCGGAACATGTTGCGAGCATGGCGCCGAGATCGATAGTGTTCGCGATGGCGAACCCCGATCCGGAAATATTGCCGAGCGAGGCGAAGAAGGCGGGCGCCGCGGTCATTGCGACCGGCCGTTCTGACTTCCCGAACCAGATAAACAATTCACTTGTATTCCCGGGCATCTTCCGCGGCGCGCTCGACAAGGGCGTGAAGCGGATTACGGAAGCGACGAAGCTCCGCGCCGCCCGCGCGCTCGCGGCGCTTATCGCAAAGCCGACGGCACAGATGATTATCCCCGATATGCTTGACCCCCGCGTCGTCGCGACGGTCGCGAAGGCGGTACACTAGGGCTATGCAAAGGAAGCGCACGGGCCTCTATCACGCGCTCGTGATATTGCCGGATCGGCTCTATCCGTTCCGGACGCAGGTGGAAGGGCAATGGGTGCGCGGCATCCGCTCCTATAACGCCACGCTCGCGCGATA
>JAKAGD010000014.1:0-6484 GCA_021817685.1 bacterium | reverse complement strand
CGCCGGGCATTACGGCTACCGGCTCGGCACGTATCGGCAACTGTTCCATTTAGCCGGCTCGGTGTTGTATTTAATGGTCGCGGCGTATCTTTCGCAGTCGCTTCTTGATAGCACGCGAGCGCTCTACGCGTTTCTCGCCGCCGCGGTGTTCCTCATCTCATTTCAGGAATTCTACTTGCACCGCCGGATGTACCGTCAGCTTTGGAGGAAAGGCATCATTGACTGGCTCGCGTGGTGCGTGCCGATCGGCGTCTATCTCTTCACGAACTTCCGCTAGTTCTGCGCCGCTGCTGCGGTTACCGTGACCGAGCCGAACTTTGAAGCGTCGGCATGGTTGTGGTATTTCCACGTGCCCGCCTTGTCAAAGGTAAAGCGGTAGCTCGCGCCGGCGGAACATTCGTCGAACGGGACGGGTCCGGAATAGCCGGCTGCACAGTGCGCGCTCCTTGACGTGCCGTCATAGACCGTGTGATCCGGGTGCGCGGCCGAAGCGACCCACATGCTCCCCGAACTCTGGTTCACCCACGTAACGGTCTGGCCCTCCGCGACGGAAACGTTCTGCGGAGAAAATCCTTGATCGGTGTACGTGATAGTCACTTCGGAAGGTGTTGTTGCCGCCGCCGTTGTTGCATCTACCGCCGGAGCTTCAGCCGCCGGCGCGCTCACGGGAGTTCCCCGGAGCAGGTACCAGCCGCCCGCGACGACGATAAGCGCTATAACGACCCCGGTAGTGTTTCTGTTCATAGTGATATGCTGAAATGGATAAAGGTGCAGACAGCATACCATTGTCGTTTTGGGGTATACTTACCCATATGTCTACAACCACCATCATACTCATAGTGCTCGCCGTTCTCGTGCTGTGGGCGATAGTCGCGTATAACCGGTTCATTACGCTCGTCAATCAGGCAAAAGAGGCCTGGGCCGACATCCAGGTGCAGCTCAAGCGCCGGTATGACCTCATCCCGAATCTCGTAGAGACCGTCAAAGGCTATGCCGCGCACGAGTCCTCCGCGTTCGAGAATGTGACGAAGGCGCGCGCCGCCGCAATGGGCGAATCAGCTCCCGCCGACAAGGCCGCCGCAGAGAATCAGCTCACGGGCGCACTGAAGACGCTCTTCGCCGTCTCCGAGGCGTACCCGGACCTGAAAGCGAACCAGAACTTCCTCCAGCTCCAGCGGGAGCTCGGCGACACCGAAGACAAGATCCAGGCGGCGCGCCGCTTTTACAACACGACGGTAATGACGCTCAACACGGCGCTCCAATCTTTCCCGGGGAACGTCATCGCGGGGAGCTTCGGCTTCAAGGCCATGGATCTCTTTGAACTCGGTCCGGCGGACGCCGCCGCCGCTGAGCCGGTGAAGGTGCAGTTCTAGGCATCATGAGATTCCCCGGTTCGGAAGGGTACAGTCCGCAAACTCCGAAAGAGGGAGCGCTTGAGGAGGAGTTGGAAAATCTCGAAGCGGAGAACAGGATGCAGGGAAATATAATCGGGCTCCACGAGTGGGATAGGGAGGTAACGGCGCGGGAAAAGAAGGAGCTGGAAAAGAAGAACGAAGCTCTGAGATTGCAAGTTATCGAGGATCCTCTGACGGGAGCGAGCAGCCGCGTGGCTTTTCTTACCGAGTTCGAACAGGAACTAAAAATGATCGACCGGGACATTCTCAAAGAAGTCTCTATCGCCCTCGTCGATCTCGACCACTTCAAGGATGTCAACGATACTCGCGGCCACGACGCGGGTGATGAGGTGCTGATACGGGTCGTCCGGCTCGCAAAAGGCGCGCTCCGCAGGACGGATATGCTTGCGCGCCTCGGCGGAGACGAATTCGCCGTGCTTATGCCGGACACGAACAGGGACCAGGCCCTGCTTGTTGCGGAGAAACTTCGGGCAGCGCTCAACGACGATTCCGAGCTTAGAGAGTCCGGGGTCACCGCGAGCCTCGGCGTATGTACGGTGGATGCGTCCACCACGGCCGACCCAAAGACCTTGCTGAAGCGGGCCGATGCCGCGGCGTATGTCTCAAAGGAAGCCGGGCGGAATCGGGTGACGGCGTATGAAGAGCGCATGAAAATGAGGGACAGAAGCGGGACATGAATCTCTACGAGCAACGCTCAAGCAACATCCGCCGGACCTGGGCGCTCATCCTCGGGTTCCTCGTCGTGGTCATTGCCGTGGGCTATGCGATTTCCTGGTACTACGGCAACCCCGCCATTCTCTATATCGCGGTATTTTTCGCGGTAGCGACGAACTTTTATGCATATTGGGCGAGCGATACGCTCGTGCTCTCGCTGAACCGCGCGCATCCGGCAAGCCGCGAGGAATTCTTTGATTTCTATACGGTTACCGAGAACCTGGCCATCACCGCGGGACTGCCCAAGCCGAAGCTCTATGTGATAGACGATCCGGCGCCGAACGCGTTCGCCACCGGCCGCGACGAGAAACATGCGGTCGTGTGCGCGACGACCGGACTCCTTGCCATGATGACGCGGCCGGAACTGGAGGGTGTCATCGCGCACGAGCTCTCGCATATTAAGAACCGCGACATTCTGCTTATGACGGTTGCGGTCGTGCTCGCGGGATTCGTCGCCATCATCGCGAATATCTTCCTGCGCATGTCGTATTTCGGCGGGGGACGGAGCAGCGACAATAAGAACGGAAATGCGCTTCTTGTGGTGCTCGCCGTTGTCGGCATCGTGCTTGCGCCGGTTGCCGCAAAGCTCATCCAGCTCGCCATTTCGCGCCGGCGCGAGTACCTGGCCGATGCTTCCGGCGCCCTGCTCACGCGTTATCCGGAAGGACTTGCTTCCGCGCTCCGGAAGATCGGCGGCTATAGCGCGCCGATGCAAAGCGCGAATCTTGCGACCGCGCATCTGTTCATCGGCGACCCGTTCGGCGCGAAGGGGGAGGGCAGCGGCAATTGGATAGAGAAGCTGTTCTCAACGCACCCGCCCATCCCCGACCGCGTGAAGGCGCTTCTTGCGCCGCAGGCGTAAAATAAAGTTTTCTGCTATAACACATACACGACGGAGGCGTCGCATAGTGGTCTAGTGCACCGCCTTGGAAAGGCGGCAGGCTCGAAAGGGTCTCGAGAGTTCGAATCTCTCCGCCTCCGCAATGATTCACAAAGCCATCTGGGAGATGGCTGCGTGAAGCATCATTGCGAGAGATGCGGGAGATTCGAAAGCCGGAGCGCGGCAGCGCGAGGCGGGGTAGCGCAAATTTCCAGCAGGAAATTATGCGTGACCGAATCTCTCCGCCTCCGCCGAGATTTTTTAAGGAGCAAGGCGACTGTAAAAATCCAAGTGAGGTTGCGTAATCGCAAGTCTCCGCAGTTTATTTTTTCGGCAATACGTTCCAGAGTCCCGGATCCTCGCCGCCGTCGAGCTTGAAGATGGCGATGCCGCGGACGCCGAGCGTCCGCGCGAGCCGTATCTTATCCGCGATAGCGCTCGCGTCGCTCCACCACACGATGCGCGGAGTGGGGACGGGGAACGCGGCCGCGGCGCCGGCAATGGCGGGGGTGGTCGTCGGCATGTAGACGAAGCTCATCTCGCCCGCGCTATTGCGCGTCGGCGTGAGGCCGAGTTCTCGGGCGAGGGCCAGCGCATAGCTCGGGTTGAGCGCCCAGTTGAGGTCGTAACGGTATCCTTGTTGCGAGAGCGGTATGAGGTCGTATTCGTAGCCGTACGTCGGCACGCCGATAACGATCTTTTTTCTGTCTATCGTTTGCGCCGCGTAATTGACGACCTTCTTCACCCAGGCGATGTCGGCGACGGGGATGTAGGGTTTGGAGTTCGCGGCGGAGTTAAGCCGGAGGTCGACCGCGCCCTGGTCATACGCCATGATCTGCACGCGGTCGCAGTATTTATTGATGGCGACGTAATCGTTCGCATAATCGAATTTCTTCGGCATCACGTCGAACGCCGAGGAGGGAGGCGTGCGCGGCTCAATGCTGCAGTAGACCCATTTTTGCCCCATGCGCGCGTAGAGCCCTTTCAGGAACAATGAAAAATACGGGCGCGTCTCGGCGGGCTTGTTCTCGAAGTCGATATCGATGCCGGCAAACCCCTGTTCTTTTACGAGGTTGGCGATGGCGTCCTCGAGCGCCAGCCGCTTGGGGTAGGAGCTCAATATATTGCTGATGGCCGCGCTGTTGCTCCACATCACCGTCGGCACCACTCGCACGTTCCTGGCCTTGGCGGCGGCGCGAAGGATGTTGGCCGTCGAGGTGGAAGAGGAGGCGTTCAGGTTGAACGCGTCATAAAGGGAGCCGTCGTTCTGGACGACGTAGCCGAAGGGCATTACGGAGGTGAAATTGTGCAAGTGCGGCAGGACATCATTCGTGCCGGTGGCCATACGCCAGTAGGGTATCCATCCGGATACTTCGAACGATGCGGCTTTCGTTGCGGCGTGTGCGGCGCCCGGGAGGCTCGCTATGAAAAACACGACGATGATAAGTGAACGGCGCATCTGACTATCGTACCATTTGCTTAGCACTGGAGAAATAAAAAGCCGCTCTCGACTTCCGCCGCGCATCGCGCAGGGAAGTGAAAGCGGCTAAACGGTCCGCCGGAGCGGACCGACGCTCAGTAGAGGAGCGGGAAGTGCTGGCATCCGGCCGCCGAGAGGCGAAGGATGCCGCCCGGACCGAGGTCTATCTTCTCTATCTCGGTCTTGTACTGCGGGAACAGCGCCTCGGCGACGATGTTGCCGACGACTTCGCGGCTGAAGAACGCGATGCGCTGTACGCTCCCGATTGCCGGAAGCGCGCGGGTGTCCCGGCGTATCTCGTCCTTGAATCCCTCGAGGAAACTGTTCGGCGTGTTGCGCAGCTCGTACGTGCAGCGGCCATAGAGCGTTGCCGGCCACCCTTCTTTCTGCGGCAGGTGTATCGAACGGTTCGCTTTCGCGAGCTCCACCAGATCGCGCAGCGCCCGCGTCGTCGCTTCGTTCCTCGGGTTGATGAATTCGCAGCCGCTGTATTTCGGCCACGATGTCGCCCTGAGGCAATGGGCGAGCGCTTTCTTTGCAGTCTGCGCCGTCAGCGGGTCGTTCGGACAAACCACCAGGTCGAACTGCAGCTCGGCGCTCTGGATATGGATCCCGAGCCGTGCGGCCTGCTTTTTGCCGAGCTCCGAGAGCCCGAATCCGCGCCCGTCGGCGTCCCCGGCATTGATGATGTAGACGGTTGCGTCGGGATTGAGAACGGCGTGTTCACGCGGCGCGAGCCGCACGACATTTTGACTTGGCATATGCTTCTCCTCAAGCTTCGTTTATGGACCGCCCGGGGGCGGCACGGAAAGTTCAACTTCGACTACCATAGAAACATTGATTATTAAATATGTCAATCCTCTTCAAACGGCGTGATACAGTGAAAGTCATCATGTCCCGAAGTGCGTACAGCGGACTCCTTATCGCTCTGGCGGCGCTCATCACGGCTTCCTTTTTCTATAGGACACCAGCGCCGGCGGCTGTGCCGCCGGCGCGTGCGGAATTCGGCGGCGTGTCCTTGAGGATCGACTATGCTCTAAGCGAAGAGGCGCGCGAGAAAGGTCTCGGCGGCCGTGTGAGTATCCCGGACGACTACGGTATGCTCTTTATCTTTCCAAAAGACGGCAGATACGGCTTCTGGATGAAGGATATGCTCGTGCCGCTCGATATATTCTGGCTAGACGCTCAAGGACACGTTGTCTCAATTTCGCATGACGTCGCCACATCTTCCTATCCGAATGTCTTTTACCCGGCGGCGCCGGCGCGCTATGTCCTAGAGACCTCGGCGGGGTTTGCACGCGCCCACGCTGTCGCAACCGGCACGCCGCTTCTGTTGAAAAATATCCCAGCCGTTTCGGAATAACGCTGTCCACATAGCATTTCGCGGATGCGGGAGTAAACTTACGGTAACGAAATGATTATTAGTTTTTAGTAACCGCTGTACTCATGTCCAAAGCCGCCAAAGTTTCCGCCCGCGCAAAGACCGCCGTGACCGCTCCCGCCGTCTCGAAGAAGTTGGCGTCCAAAGAAACGCTTCGTTACCGCGAGATGATACCGCAGGTTGAAAAGCGCGACGGCCGACTCGTTCCGTTCGATTTCGACAAGATCTCCTCGGCGGTATGGAAGGCAATGGCTGAAGCAGGCGAAGGCACACAAGAAGACTCGGTGCTGGTGGCGCATCAAGTGGCGGGCGAGCTCGGACGGTTCGCAAAGAAGTACAAGAGCTTCCTCCCGACCGTGGAAGGCATGCAAGATTCGGTGGAGAAGTACCTTATCCTCAACGATTATGTGAAGACGGCGAAGGCATACATCCTGTACCGCGATAAGCGCGCTCAGTTGCGCGCGGCGCACGTGGAAATACCGGAGCACGTGAAGAAGCTCGCGGAAGAAAGCAAGAAATATTTTGAAGGCAATGCGCTCGGCGAGTTCGTGTACCTGCGCACGTACGCGAAATGGATACCGGAAGAGGGTCGCCGCGAGACGTGGGTGGAAACG
>JAKAGD010000080.1 GCA_021817685.1 bacterium | reverse complement strand
GCGTCCCACGCCCGGCCTCTACCACATCGGCTTCAAGGTCGCGGACTCGCATGAGGAGCTCAAGACGGTGCACCAGGAGCTTCTGGCGAAGGGCGTCCACATCGTCGGTCTCGCCGACCACTCCGTGACGCACTCCATCTACGTGCTTGACCCGGACGGCAACGAGCTCGAGCTCTACGCCGACGTGTCCGACGAGTGGAAGCGCGACCCGCGCGCCATCGTGCGGCCCACGCGGCGGCTCGATTTCGATACCTAGCTGGGACCATCATAAAGACTTGGTATACTCGGGCGTATGAAAGTCATCCATGCGCACGAGGGTTTTTACACGCTCAATTTCGAGCGCGGAGATGAGGTCATGACCGGCCTCGCCGCGTTTGCACAGGAGAACGGCATCCGTGCGGCGCATCTCGGCGGCCTCGGTGCTGCGGCGCATCTCGTGCTCGCGTACTACAACCTCGACACGAAAGAATATGAGAGGCAGGTGCTCGACGAGAACGTGGAAATCCTGTCGCTCCAGGGCAACATTGGCGTGAAAGAGAGCGGCGAGACGGTGGTGCACCTCCACGGTACTTTTGGCCGGCGGGATTTGAGCGTCTTTGGCGGACATGTTTTCGAGCTGGTCATCTCCGGGGCGGGGGAAGTGCATCTCGCGTCGTTCCCGGGCACTGTGAATCGCGCGTACGACGAAGCGACCGGCCTCACGCTCATGTGTCCGGCCGCGCCTGGCGCAGAGCTATGAACGCGAGCATGTACGATTGGTACCAGACGCTCAAGAAGCCGCGGTGGGCACCGCCCGCGTGGGTGTTCGGTCCGGTCTGGACCGTACTCTACGTAATCATCGCAGTGTCGTTTGGCGCGGTATTTCTCGCGAGCTCTTCGGGTGCGGCGCCGGCGGCGCTTTCGCTCCCATTCGTACTCAATCTCGTTTTCAACCTTGCATACACGCCGCTCCAATTCGGCCTGCGGAACAATTACCTCGCGGCGGCCGATGTGCTTCTCGTCCTTGTAACGCTCGCGTGGGCGCTTGTTGCCGCCTATCCTGTCCTGTCATGGGTCGCTTGGGTGAATCTTCCGTACCTCGCGTGGGTTTCCTTCGCGACGTTGCTCCAGCTCACGATAACGGCGATGAACTGCTCCGCGACTACGCGCCTTTGAGGCGCGCGACAACATGGCGACCTATCTTACTGAACGGGAAGCACGGGATTTTGCCGTGAAGAAAGCGCGGAACGGGCGCGGCATCTTCGCGAAGCACGCGTTTCGGACCGGGGAGACGCTGTTTCGCGTGATGGGTAAGCTCATCACCTGCGACGAAGACGACGAAGTGGATGATGTAACGCGCGCAAACACCTACCGCTACGACGAAGACCGGTTCTTGAGCCCGGCGGGGCGGCTCGGCGATTTCCTGAACCACTCGTGCGCGCCGAATGCGAAAATCGTGAAGGACGGACGAAAACTCCTTCTCAAGGCAGTTCGGCCCATCGAGGCAGGGGAGGAAGTCGTGATGGACTACGCGACCATCCTGGCCGCCGACGACGTGTGGACGATGCGCTGCCGGTGCGGTACTCCGAAGTGCCGCCGCACGATCAGGTCCTACGCAGCGATGCCGCCCAAGGCCCGCGCCGCGCTCCGCGCAGCGCGCCTCATCCCCGCGTACATCCTCGCCATAAAGGCGTGGTAGCCCTCACGCCGCCCGGAGGGCGGCGGGTGTTCATTACTGCCTCGCCCGGCTTGCTAGACTAGGGGTATGAGAATCATCTTCCTCGACACGGAGACGACCGGAAATGGCGACAAAGATCGTCTCTGCCAGCTTGCAGTCAAGGAGCGCTACATCGACGACCCCCTCGTGAACGCGCTCTACAAGCCGCCGGTTCCCATTTCCATCGAGTCGATGGCTATCCATCACATCACCGAACGGATGGTGGCGGCGAAGCCGGCATTCAAGGACGCGCCGGAATACTCGAGCCTCAAGGATCTTCTCGAGAGCAATGAAGTGATTATCGTCGCGCACAATGCGGCGTTCGACCTCGCGATGCTCGCGCGCGAAGGCATCGTGCCGAGACGGACCATCTGCACCTACAAGCTCGCCTATGCGCTCGACCCGGACGACGTCCTGCCGAATTATCGGCTCCAGTATTTGCGCTATCTGCTCGACCTCGATGTGGAAGGCGAAGCGCACGACGCATTCGGCGACGTGCTTGTTCTCGAGGCGCTCTTCGAGCGTCTTGCGCAGAAAATGAAAGAGCGGCACGGCACCGAGGAAGCGGCGCTTGAGGCGATGCTCGCCATCTCGGCGCGCCCGCTCCTCTTCACCACTATCCGTTTCGGCAAGTACAGCGGCCGGCGTCTGGAAGACATCGCTAAAACCGATCAGAACTATCTCGAGTGGCTTCTCGCAGAGAAAAAGAAATCGCCTGCCGGCGAAGAGGATTGGATTTACACGCTCGAGCATTATCTGAAGCACTAGGGAATAGAGAGCGCCGCGCCCAAGGGGCGCGGCACGAAGTCATCTGCGTTTCTTCTTGTTCTTTTTCTTTTTGCGCGGAATGTCGAATAGTTTCCGCGGGGGCGGTCCGATGCTGCCCGCATACTTGTTCGCGGGTACCGGCGTCGGATTGCTGCTCACGGATGGCAAGGCGGCGGCCGCAATCAGGGCGGCACCTCCTGTTGCGAGTGAGAACAATATCTTCTTCAATCTGGTCTCCTTTCACGGTGGCAGTTCTCGATCGATACTAATCCAGCGGCGCGCAGGAATCAATTTTTTATTGCGCAGCAAAATGCCTGGTATGATATGCCTATGCTTTTGAAACCAATCGAGCTCCACCGCCGCTCGCTTGCGAAGTCGGTGAGCTATCGCGTCGTGA
>JAKAGD010000013.1 GCA_021817685.1 bacterium | reverse complement strand
AAGAAGCGCGACCTGAACGCCGGCAGAACCGGTATCCGTATCGTGCTGGGCGACATTTCTGATGATCGCCGCCTTTTTCTTCGTGGTAAGCATGAGTAGGGATACCCTACCATATCTTGCCTATTTACGCAAGTGTATCGGAATGCAGCGAGAATGTGCGGGGTGCGAGAAACCTCGCACATTCTCGTGCGCGTTTCGCGTCGCCGCAGGCAAGCCGCGAAACGTCATATTGTGCGCACATTATTGATATACTTTCCCTTATGCAAGCAGAGGCCGCGAAGCGCCAGTTCCTGGAATACATAGAGATAGAGCGCGGGCGCGCAGTGAAGACGATTGAGAACTACGACCGCTACCTCACCCGCTATTTTGCGCAAATGGGCATTAAAAATGTTTCCGACATCACCGAACAGAATGTCCGCGCCTTCCGCCTCTGGCTCAATCGCCAGAAAGGCACGAAAAGCGACTCCATGAAGCGCCGTACCCAGAATTACTACATGATCGCGCTCCGCGCATTCCTGAAATTCCTGCGCAAGCGCGATATTGAGGCCATCAGTCCGGAGAAAATAGAACTCGCCAAGCTCCCCGAGCGCCAGCTGGACCTCATCACCCCCGCCGAACTGGATCGGCTTATGAAAGCGCCCGGCGAAGCGGCGGCGAAGGAGGCTAATGAGCACAAAAAGACCGCGTACCTGCGCGACCGCGCCATTCTGGAACTTCTCTTCTCCACCGGACTGCGCGTCTCCGAGCTTTGCGCGCTCAATTCCGATATAGACCTCTCGCGCGACGAGCTTTCCGTGCGCGGCAAGGGCGAAAAAGTGCGCGTCGTCTTCCTCTCCCCTGCTGCGAAGGAAGCGGTGCGCGATTATTTGAAAGCGCGCAAGGATATGGAAGAAGCGCTGTTCGTAGACGGCCGCGAAAGCGCGCCGCACCGCATCACGCCCCGCGATATCCAGCGCCACTTGAAAGCGTACGTCGCGCGCGCCGGCATCACGAACGTCGTGACGCCTCACACGCTCCGCCACGCCTTCGCCACCGACCTGTTAAGCAACGGCGCCGACATTCGCAGTGTCCAACAGCTCCTCGGCCACGCCTCCATCAACACCACGCAGATCTACACGCACATCACCGACAGCCATTTGAAAGAAATTCACAAAAAATTCCACGGTAAAAGCCGCGAATGAACAAAAGGCGGCCTGGGCCGCCTTTTTTATTTCACCGCACGAAGCTGCGCTTTCGGATTGATTTGCCGCTGGCACCAGAGAATTACCTTCGGCGGACAAGTTGAAACATCGTGCAGGAACCGTAGGAACGCTTCGCGCCTCTCTGGAGTATCGCCAAGCACCTCTGCAAAGATCTGATACTCACGAAAGTTTTGTTTACCCGATTTCTTAAGGTGCGCGATGGCCTCGTCAAACAGCTGATTTACTTCGTTATGGCGTGTATGCATGATTCCCTCCCTTTGTTCGTCTATCTGCTATAACTTCTCCGAAGGAGTTTTTGTTGCAACGAGTTACGGGTGATACTCTTCAAGTATGAAAATCGTCTCGTGGAACGTGAACGGACTCCGCTCCCTCGCCAATAACGGCTACTGGGAATCGTTCCTCAAGGGCGTAAAGCCGGACATCTTCTGTCTGCAGGAGACGAAGGCGAATCCGGACCAGCTTTCCGAAGCGTTCCTCTCCCCTGCCGGTTACTCGGCGTTCTTCTCCTCCTGCCAAGTGAGGAAGGGCTACAGCGGCGTCGCGCTCTACTCAAAAGTTGAGCCGCTGAAGGTTATCTACGGCATGGGCATTAAAGAATTTGACGAGGAGGGTCGCTTCATCGGCGCAGAATATAAGGATTTCTGGCTGTTGAATGCCTACTTCCCGAACGGCGGCCGCGGCCCCGAACGCATAGACTACAAGCTCCGTTTTTATGATGCCTTCCTCGCCTTCGCGGAGAAACTGCGCAAGGAAAAACCGGTCATTTTCTGCGGTGATGTGAACACCGCCCACGAGGAGATTGACCTTGCCGAGCCGGAAAAATACGAGAACAGCACCGGTTTCCTCCCCGAAGAGCGCGCCTGGATAGACGAGGTGGTGGCCGCCGGCTACGTGGACTCCTTCCGCCATTTCCACCCCCATACCAAGGACGCCTATTCCTACTGGGATATGTTTACCCGCGCACGCGATCGGAACGTGGGCTGGCGCATTGACTACTTCTTCGTCGCAAGCGAATTTATGAAGCACGTAAAGAAAGCCGACATCCACCCCGACATTTACGGAAGCGACCACTGCCCCGTTTCCATAACGCTCTAAAGGACATTATCCACAGGGTGTCCTTTACAATGTCCTTTAGTGAACTAGTATGGACAAAGGAACGGTGGCGCACCACGGATGAGCCGTGAGGAGCCGCCGTTGCGGTGGTTCTTTCCTGGTTCTTTGTCGGCATTCTGCCTTCCTGGCGATGTCTCTGCCTGCGCTGCGGCGTATCCGCTCTACAAGCCATTCGGTATGATGATCTCTCTCGGAGGTGCCAGTATGCATAAATATCAGTTGTCTATCGAAACAAGCTGCCCTCATTTCTCGGTGTTGGAGACACCAATCATTTACGCCCCTGCTCCTTTCGTCTCTAACCGCTTCAGGGCGGCTTTGTTGTTTATATAGCGAAATTAGCGGTTTAGCCGCCAAGCAACTGTTCCACGTGGAACTTATTTCACATACAACTGGTTCACGTGGAACTTAACAGACGTGATGCTTTTCCATAATTTGGCGTACTTCCTCGTCTTCAGCCGCCTCCCGCTTCTGCTTCCCCGATTCCCCAAGCTTTTTGAGCTCATCATCAGCCATTTCCAAGAGCTCTGCCGTCCGATTATCAAGGTATTCCTCAGTATTTTTAGCGGAATCATCAAGTATTTCCTCGAGAAGCGCGTTCAATGTCCAGCCAATTCTTGGGCCAGGTTCCACATGAAACTTGCTCATTATGTGCTCGCCGTCGGTCTTCAGCATACCCACGGAAATGGGGTCGCGGAGCGCTTGCTCCACCATGGCCTTGTACTTGCGGAAGCGGAACGGCTGTTCCTTGGGTCTGCCGGTTCCTATACGGTCGCATATGCGGAGATTGAGCAAATCCCAGATATTCTCCTCACCCACGTTCTTTATCATCCGGCGGACGGCCGAAAGGGTGATTTGTTCCGGATCGGAGAAGAACATATGCCAGCGGACCAGTTTGACCACCTTATCAATTGTTTCTCGTGAAAAATGGAGGTCTTCCAGGGCTTTTTTCGTTACACGTGAACCAACCACTTCATGACCGTGGAAGGTCCATTCTCCCTTATCGTTCTTGCGACGGGTCTCCGGCTTGGAGACGTCATGGAAAAGGCTCGCGAGGCGGATATCAAAGTTCCAGTCCTTGTCGGCGGCGTGCTGCATGGTGCGCATCAGGTGTTCAAAGACGTCGTAGCTGTGGGCCTGATTCTGTTCCACGCCGATGCCGCGGATGAGATCCTCGTTGATGTACTTCAGTATGCCGAGCTGATTGGCGAGGACAAGCGCGCTCATTGGCTGGCTTGAATTCAAGATACGCACGAGTTCGTCCCGAACCCTTTCACGTGAAACGTGGCTTAAATGCTCACTATTTTCGCTTATTGCAGCCGCCGTCGCACCGTCGATGCCGAAATTGAGCTCGGCGACGAGCCGGACGGCACGGAGCATGCGGAGTGCGTCTTCATTGAAGCGTTCTGAGGGATTCCCGACGGCGCGGATGAGTTTGTCCTTTATGTCCTTTTGACCGTCATACGGGTCTACGATGTGTCCTTTAGACTCCTCAAGCGCTATTGCGTTCACGGTGAAGTCGCGGCGGGCAAGGTCATCCAAGAGGGAAGTGCCGAACGCAACAGAGTCCGGCCGGCGCTTGTCGGAGTACCCGGATTCGGTGCGGTAGGGGGTCACCTCCACGATCGCCATGCGCGGATCCTCTGCGCCGGTCTTTACGCCGACCGTACCGTAGTCGTTCTCGTAGAAAGAGTCGGGAAATACGGCCTGGATCTGCTCCGGCGTGGCGTTCGTGGTGAAATCCCAGTCTTTCGGCTCTTTGCCGATGATGAGGTCGCGAACGCATCCGCCGACCAGATATGACTCAAAGCCTGCATCCCGCAGGCCTTTCCCGATCTTCTCGACTTCAGCCGGAACGCGATATTGCATTTCCAAATCGTAGCACATGACTCTCTCGGTGCGTGTACCGAAATTCCGGTACACGCACTTCGCGCGGCGAAAAAGAGAAAGACCGGCAATGCCGGTCTTTCTCTTTCTGCCTCTCTCGGTGCGGGTATGGAAATGCCCATACTCGTACCTCGTTCGGCGCAAAGGAAAAACACGAGCTTGCTCGTGTTTTTCCTTTGGCCTCTCTCGGTGCGGGTAGGGAGAATCGAACTCCCATCATCTGATTGGCAACCAGATGTTCTACCATTGAACCATACCCGCCTGCGCGACATAATACCACAGCGCCCGTTTCTATTTCTAGTGCCTCGGCCAGGATTCGAACCTGGAACAACTGCTTCGAAGGCAGCGATGATATCCATTTCACCACCGAGGCATCTCCTTGTGCATAGTACGTCACATTTAACAAAAAACCAGGAAAAACCGTGATTTCGAAACGACTTTGCAGGTGTGTACAAACCTGTGGGTACTGGGGATAAAGGACAGGGGACTTTTTGGGGAGTCCGTGAAATAGTGAGGAAGTGAGCCATATTTCTAAAGGCCGTGGACATTTCCACTAAAGGCAAGAAGGAGATCGGCGCGCTCGGGGAAAAAGTTGCCGCCGAGTACTTGAAACGGCACGGATTTTCCATCCGCGACCGCAATGTCGCGCGCAAAACAGGCGAGCTGGACATCGTGGCGGAGCGGGAAGATACGCTCCACTTCGTGGAGGTGAAGACGAATGTGGCGGATGAATTCCCCGACGAGAATGCGGTGAACGACGACTACGATCCGTCGCTCAATCTTCACGAAATGAAGATACGGAGGGTCGCGCGGACCGGCGAGTGGTATGTCCTTGAGAATGACTGGGAAGGGGAGTGGCAAGTGGACGGCATCCTTGTGTGGCTCCGGCGCCGAGACGGCATGGCACGGGTCCGCTATCTGCCGCAAATCGTTTGAACCTGCTAGAGTGCGAACAGCGGGCCGCAAGGTCCTGCATCTGCACGGGGTGTCGTATACCGGTAGTACACTTGCTTTGGGAGCAAGTAGACGGAGTTCAATTCTCCGCACCCCGACAACAATGGAAAAGATACTGCATCGCGCCGACAAACGAGGCCGCGGAGACCACGGATGGCTCTCCACCCGCTACAGTTTCAGCTTTGCAGATTGGTTTGAGCCCGCACGCATGGGATTCGGCGCACTCCGCGTTCTGAATGACGACACCATCGCGCCCGCATCCGGATTCCCGATGCACGGCCACCGCGATATGGAAATAATCACCATCGTCACGCACGGTACGCTCACGCACAAGGACAGCCTCGGCAATACCGGCACCGTGAACGCGGGCGAGGTGCAGGTGATGTCCGCCGGCGCCGGCATCGTGCATTCCGAATACAACGCGTCGCCGAGCGAGCCGCTCGCGCTCTTCCAGATATGGATACAAACGGGAAAAGTGGGGAGCGCCCCGCGCTACGACCAGAAATCATTTAAAGCGCTCCGCGCCGAAGATGGCGTCGTGCCGCTCGTAGGCCCGCTGGGTGGAACGTGCCCGCTTGGAATACGCCAGGACGCATTCATCGCGCGCGCAATTATCAATGCCGAACATCCGTGCGAATATCGTTTACACAAAGAAGGGAACGGGGTCTATGTGTTCGTCATTGACGGCGCCGCGGAAGTCGCTGGGGAACGACTGCGTGCGCGCGACGCGCTCGGCATCTCCGGAACCGATACCGTGGACGTCGCCGCGGAGGCGCATGCCGACGTCCTGATTATTGAAGTGCCGCTAGAGTTGCGCGGTGAGGATTGATTCCAGTCCGGGTATCTGCGGCGAGAAGTCGGATATGGCGGACGAGGTCGGTTTGGCGAGCAGGAGATCAAGCGCGCTGCCCGTATCGCTCGCATAGTCGGAACGGATATAGGACGCGGTAATGGCGTCGAGCGAACGCGTTGCGGTCGCACCCTCCACGGTGCTCGTCGTGATGGTGCCGACGAGCTTGCCCGATGCGCCGGCGACCCCGCCGCCCGAAGAACCCTCTTGCGCCGCCGCGGAACCGCCGAGCGCGAGAACATCGATGGTGTTCGTTGCGAAGGTGTACACGTCTTTCACCGAGCCGAACACGATGGTGGGGAAGAGCGATGACTGCACTTGGTTTGATTCAAGAAATTGCGCACCGTAAGAAGCGATGACGACCGGCGTGCCGGCGGAGGGTGGCACTTCCGCAAGCGGGATGAACGGGAATGCAGAGGGGAGGGCGGCGCTCGTCGCACTTTTAGTGACCGCGAGGAGCGCGAAATCGTGTTCGCCGGTCCCGCTCGGCGCCGTTTGCGTCAGCACGCTCGCATTTGTGTTGATCCACAAGGAAGGGATGTATATGAGCGCGGCCTTGTAATCGTCGGCGGCCGGACTGCCCGCGCGGATAGTGCAGGAAACACCGCGATCGGCGAGCAAAAAGTACTGCGCAACATGCGCATTCGTAAGGATGATTCCTTTCGGGTCGATGAATATGCCGCTGCCGCTGATGGAGTGCAGCGTGCCGCCCGCCGGCGCGTAGCAGATGATGTTCACAAGCGCCGCGCGCAATGTCGAGGCGGCGGCATCGAGTCCCACATCTCCGGACGAAGGGGTCGGGGAGGGGGCAGGAACGGGGGCGGCCGCCGATGGCGCAGGAGCAACGGGCGACGGAGGGATCGCAACCTTCTTCTTGGGTGCCGACGACGCAGTGGTATCCGTCACCGGAGGAAGCGCGGGGAGAGAAATGGTCGGTATCGAGAACCCGGATCCCACGGCGATCGTCGATGACGCCGTCTGCACGACGGCTGTCGGTGCGTATGAGACGGTCACGCTACCGGAAAAAGCCACCAGAATGGCGCCGAGGGCAAGGGCGGCCGCGATGCCGAGATAAGGCGCAAAGCGCTGCATATTCAAAGGCTAACGCAAAAATGGTATTCTCGCATCAAGCGGGATTAGTTTAATGGTAGAACATCAGTTTTCCAAACTGATAGCACCGGTCCGATTCCGGTATCCCGCACCAAGGAGTACCATATCCGGATGGAACCGCTTGCCGCACGGATACGCCCGCAAACGCTCGACGAAGTCGTCGGGCAGGAACACCTCGTGGGTGCGGGGAAACCGCTCCGGGTGGCGGTAGAGAAGAAGCATAAGTTCTCGTTCATTCTCTGGGGTCCGCCGGGGACGGGGAAGACGACCATCGCGCGCATTTACGCGCGGGCGCTTGATGCGGAACTTTTTGAACTCTCGGCGGTGTCGGCAGGAAAAGAAGACATCCGCAAGATAATCAGTGCGGATGCAAAAGGGAAAGACAAAGTTTTATTTTTGGACGAAATCCATCGGTTCAATAAAAGTCAGCAGGATTTTCTTTTGCCGTACGTAGAAAGCGGAGAGCTGACGCTCATCGGCGCAACGACCGAGAACCCGTCGTTTGAAGTCATCTCGCCGCTTCTCTCGCGCTGCCGCGTGTTCGTGCTCGAACCGCTTTCCGAAGAAGCGCTGAAAGCTATCGTCAAACGGACCAAACTGAAAGTAAATAAAGATGCGTTTGACTGGCTCTTGGGCTACAGCAACGGCGACGCGCGCAAAGCGCTCGGCATGATGGAAGGCGCTAAGACGTTGTACGGGGAAGTGACGGCGGACACGCTTAACAAAGCGCTCGAGTCCCCGCATTTGCGCTACGACAAAAAGGGCGAGGAGCATTACGATACGATTTCTGCATTCATTAAGAGCATGCGCGCGTCGCAACCGGACGCCGCGCTCTACTACCTGGCGCGCATGGTGGAAGCGGGGGAGGATCCGCTCTTCATCGCGCGCAGGATGGTGGTATTCGCTTCGGAAGACATCGGGCTCGCCCAGCCGACCGCACTCGTGGTGGCGAACGCGGTCTTCCGCGCGTGCGAAACCATCGGCTACCCGGAGTGCGCTATCAACCTGGGCCACGGGGTCGCGTATCTTGCACAAGCTAAGAAGGATCGCTCCGCATACAACGCGCTCCGCGCCGCCCAAGCGGATGTGCAGGAACACGGCAACCTGCCGGTGCCGAAGAAGATACGGAATCCAATCACCAAACTGATGAAAGAACTGGGATACGGCCGGGGATACGAAGGATGGGATATGCAGCCCGAAACCGAGTCGTACCTGCCGGACAAACTGAAGAAAAAGAAATATTTAAAATAGCCGCCGGCATCTGGTATGCTGGAGTCATATGGGAATAGAAAGTCCCCAGGGGCAAAACGGTAAGAACGAAGTTGAGAAAACTCCGTTGCCGATGGGCGCGCGCACCACGGAATTTGCCGCCGATTTCGAGGCACCGCTCAAGGAACAGGCCGGGATCATGCGGGAAGCCAAGAAACTTCTTGACCAGCTTGAAAGTAACCCGAACTTGAAATCAGAAGCGATCTCGAAGGTCATTGCCCAAGAAACCGCGAGGTATCTGGCCGCGAAAATAGAGCTCGCGCGCTTGCAGGCGGAGAACGAGAAAAAGCTAAAGCAACACTATCAGTAGCAAACAGAACGCGGCGCCCTTGGCGCCGCGTTCTGTTTCAAACGATAAATCTCTACTTAACCGCGTCCTTGAGCGCTTTTGCGGCGCGGAACTTCGCCGTGCGAGTCGCGGCGATGTGAATCGTCTCGCCGGTGCGCGGATTGCGGCCCTGGCGCGCCGGGCGCGCCTTCGTCGCGAAGATGCCGAGGCCCGCGATGGACACTTCGTCGCCGCCCTTGAGGCCGGAGACGATGGAATCGATGACGGTCTCGACTGCGCGTTCGGCATCGGCTTTCGTGGAGCCGAGGACGCCATGCACCTTGTCTACGATGTCAGCTTTGTTCATGAGAATCTGCTAGTTGCTAATCCCCACGGCCTCTATGGGGTGGGTATGGGAGAAAGTATAGGAAATGCGCCACATTGCGCAATAGGGCTTGCTAAAGCGGGTGGATAGTGTGGAATCAGCGCGCGAACTCCACCACGCGGTTCTCGCGGATGATATTTACCTTGATTTCGCCCGGATATTTGAGTTCGTCCTGGATGCGCTTCGCAATATCGCGTGCGAGCGTGTGCATGGCGATGTCGGAGACCTTGCCGGGGTTCACAAAAACGCGTATCTCGCGGCCGGCGGCGATGGCGTAGACCTTTTCCACGCCCGGGAACGTGGCGGCGAGGCGTTCCAGGTCGCCCAGGCGTTCCAAGTAGCGGTCCACCGTGTCGCGGCGTGCGCCCGGGCGGCCGCCTGAGATAGCATCGGCCACCTGCACGATGACCGCCTCCGGCGTCTCGTACGGATGTTCGTCATGGTGCGACTGCATCGCAAGGATGACCCGCTTATCCACGCCGAATTTCTCCAGAATGCGGCGGCCTATTTCCACGTGCGTACCCTGCACCTCGTGGTCCACCGCCTTGCCGATGTCATGCAGGAGAGCTCCGGCGCGAGCGACCGCGACGTCGGCGCCGAGCTCTTCCGCAAGCATACCGGCGATGTGCGCCATCTCAATGGAATGCTGAAGGATGTTCTGCCCGTAGCTCGTGCGGTAGTGAAGGCGGCCCAAGAGCGCAATAAGCTTCGGATCCAGTCCGATGACGCCGGCTTCATATGCGGCGGCTTCGCCCTTCTGTTTGATTATTTCCGCCACTTCCGCGCGCGTCTTCTCCACCGTCTCCTCGATCTTGGCCGGCTGGATGCGGCCGTCGGCGATGAGCTTCTCAAGTGCTATCTTCGCGATGGCGCGGCGGAGCGGGTCGAACGAGGAGAGCGTGATGCGGTCCGGCGCGTCGTCTATGAGCACATCCACGCCGGTCGCACGCTCAAACGCTTTGATATTGCGGCCCTCCTTGCCGATTATCTTGCCCTTCACGTCGTCGGAAGGGAGCGTCACCGAGAGCGACATCACTTCCGCATTCACCGCGTTGCCGAGCCGGTGGATGGTCGTGGTCAGTATGGCGCGCGCCTTCTCCTCAATGCGTTCCTGCCCGTTCGCCGCGAGTTTCTGGAGCCGCAAGAGGATGGCCTCTTCATGGGCGCGTTCTATTTCATCAAAAAGTTCCTCGCGCGCCTTTTCTTCGGAAAGATGCGCGACCTTCGCAAGCTCTCTGGAACGCTGCGCGGCAAGATTTTCCGCTTCGTTCTTCGCGCGGACGGCCTCCTGTTCGCGCATGCGCACCTCGTTTTCTTTTTCATCAAGAAATTCCTCGCGCGAGGCGACGCGCTCTTCGCGAGCGGAGAGCTTCTCCTCGCGCTCCTCAATGGGCGCGAGCCGTTCCGTTTCTATCACGGCGCCGCGGAATTCCGCGTCGGCGATTATCTTCGCCGCCTGCTCCTTCGCCAAGAGGAGTTTCCGCTTCGTATCCAGTTCCACCGACCCGCGCTGGGCGAGGCCGATGAGCACGCGGAGCACGTAGCCGAGCACGATGCCACCCACGCCCGAAAGCGCGAGGAGTATCAATATGATGTTGAGTGACATACGCCCGTTTTGTTTACGTTTCGCGTTCTGGCGCGAAGCGGATAAAAGCTAGAAAAGAGGCGGACGGTCGGGCTTCCGGAACGGTCGGGCGGCGGAGCGGTATGTTTTGAGCATAGCATAGGCCGCGCTATTGCGATACAGCCGTACTTGTGTCATAGTGCAGGCTGTTTCGCTCATTTCGTCAACAACCAGCAAAGGGGGATCTCCATGCGTAACATAGTACGTAACCCGGCACGCGCCACCACTCGTCGTGTCCTCGCCATACATAGCGCTTTCGGCGCGGTGTTCCTTACCACCCTGTTCTTCTTCGGGGTACTGCACACGAGGCCCGGGCTCATTCTTGTCGCGATCCATGCCGTGAGCGCCCTATGCCTCGCTATCGACACCGCCGTTTCTCTCTATTACTTCAAGAAGATAGAGTTAGCGGTCGGCCCGAAAAGCTTCTTCCTCTTCTTCATCATCGGGGGATACACGTGGGAAATGCTACGGGCGGGCGCCGCGGAAGCGGAGTTCAGAGTCGGGAAAGTCAGGGTGCGAGCCCTCCCGTTCCCGCAGCTCGACGTCGAAAGCATCATCAGAACCCGCGGTGCCGAACAGGCGCTTAAGGTCGTGGAGCGCGCGGAACAGAAAGCGCAATCCGATGCACAGGAAGCAAAGAGCCGAGAGCGTCGCGAGGCGAAACGCCTGCGCGAGGCCGCGGAGCTCTTGCAGGCAGGTATCGCGCTCGGTATTCCCGAGAGCGAAATGCGGTCGCTCACGGAAGGAAGTCTCGACTGCGCGCGCAACGCCATCGCCAAAAAGAAGCGCGGGAACGAGCTCCTGGAGCGCGCCGGCCGTTACTGTTGCACCGACGTCATTCAACGGCTCGTCAAGAACGGGTACCTGGATGAGGCCGATGCAATGCTCGTGAAGGTCGACGCGATCATCGGGAAAGCCCGGATGGTCGGGATCGAGGAACGCGTGCGGCGCCTGATCTCCGCAGACGACCTGTCGTCCGCGGAGAACACCGTCGCCGAAGCTGAGGAGCAGCGCGCCTTCGAGCTCATGCGGGAAGCGCACGAGCAAAGGATATCCGCTCTGCCGGAACATCGGCGCCCGCGAGCACGCGAGATCCTCAACGGTTTGGACGGCAAGCGCTCAAACGTGCGTGAGTTCCGAAAGGCGCTCCACGAGCTTGAGCAGGCGCTCGCCCGCTGACCGGCGTCGATTGAAAAGGGCGGATCGCGTACATCGCGATCCGCCCTTCTTGTTTTCTTTATTGATTCTTTAGCCGAACACTTTGTCCACGAGGCCGTACTTCTTTGCTTCGTCCGCGGTCATGAAGAAGTCGCGCTCCACATCCTTCTCAATTTTCTCGAGCTTCTGGCCCGTGTTCTTGGAGAGTATCTTGTTGAGCACGGCGCGGAGCTTCAATATC
>JAKAGD010000012.1 GCA_021817685.1 bacterium | reverse complement strand
CGATCTGGATCGATCATGATGAAGCGGAGCTGGTTCGGACCGTTGCGGTAGAGCAGGGAGGTGATGAGCGCGTGGATGGCGACTGACTTCCCAGAGCCGGTTGCGCCGGCGACGAGTCCGTGCGGCATCTTGGCGATATTCACGTAGTGCGGCGTACCGGTGATGTCGCGTCCGATCGCCGCAAGGAGGGGCTTGTCGCTGTCGCTCCACTCGGGAGCGGAAAGGAGTCCGCCAAGACCGACCATGGCTTTGACGGTGTTCGGCACTTCAATGCCGACAAGCGATTTGCCCGGGATCGGCGCTTCGATGCGCACGGGGTGCGCGGCGAGCGCGAGCTCCAGGTTATTTGCGAGCGAGACTATTTTGGAGAGCCGAACGCCCTCGGCAGGCTTCACGGCATAGCGGGTGACCGTCGGGCCGACCGACACTTCGTCCATCTCCAAGTTTATGCCGAAGTTCTGGAACGTGCGTTTGATGATGTTCGCGTTCGCTTTGATATCGCCCACGCCCGGTTTGCCGCGGTCCGCGCCGAGGATGGAAAGGGGAGGAGCCTCATACTCCGCGTCAAAATTCGCAATGCCCGTTCCTTGGGCGCCCGGCATCCTATTAAAGACATTCACGACCGGCTCGCGTTCGGGCGCTGCCGGATCCTCGGAGTCTTCCTCGTCTTCTCCTTCGTACTCCGCCTCATCGTCTTCCGGTACGCCGACGACGGCGAGTTCCTCATCTTCCGAGAGTTCGCCGCGTTCCTTTCGCGAGCGCAGGCGCTGCCAGAGCGAGACCACGTTCTCGGAGAGGAGCGCACCGAGCGCTTCAAGATCGCTCACAACGGCCACGCCGATACTGATGGTCGCGATGAGGAGCACGAATGCGCCCCAGAAGCCGAAGAATCCTGCGAGCATGGTTCCTTCCCACGTGCCAACGATGCCGCCGAAGTGGGTATCGGGAAAGAGGCCGGCGAAAGCCAGGACGGACGCGCAGATGAGAATGAGGCCCGAGGTGGTCAGCGCTTCGATGGTCGGGCGGCCGAAGCCCGCATAGAGACCGACGGCGACAAGAGCTATCGGCAAGAGGAACGCGCCGATGCCCACTATTGCGTAACTCGTGGCGAAGATCGTCGTACCGACCGGGCCGGCCGCCCCAAAGATAGCGAGGACGAGCAGAACGCCGGCGGCAATGAGTACGATGGCGGAGGCCCAGCGGATAAGCGCATCGTACTCCTTCACGTCCTCCTCCCGTTCTTTTGCGCGTCCGCGCCGCGCCCCGTTACCGTTTCTGCGACTCATATATAAGAGACATTGTAGCATCTCCCGCTCGTGCGCACCCTCGAAAGATGTCTCCTTGCGCACAAAGGGAAGTGGCGAACGACGAGTTTCTGTTTCCTGGGACGATCGGGCCCTTCTCCGTGAGCCTAGGAGGGGGGTACTGGGCTCTGCGGGGAGTCAGCTCTCTCCCGGGCTCTAGAATCCCCGTAAGGGAGCTTGCGCCCCGCCGTACCGGACGTATACTGTCCTATACGATATGAGACACGGAGCATCAGATATGGGACACAGCACAGAAATTCAACGTGCCAATAGGAGGGACAAGGATATTGGTAATGGAGATTTTGTCTTAGAGAAAAGCATATTTAATAACATTTTTGAAAAGGACATACGAAGAGTTTTCATATATAAGAAGGCCGAACGACTTGCAAAAGCTATCCATCTCGTCACTCCGGCGTTCGCCGAGTCGGCAGCGCTACGGGATCGCATTGACGGCATAGCAGTCGGACTCGTGGATGCGGCGATACTGCCGTCCGGAGCGGCTCGCACCGCGCTCTCCCGCGAGCTTTTGGCACTCTCGAGCGTACTTTCCATCGCCCGGACCGGCGGGCTGCTTTCCCTCATGAATGTGGAACTTATTACCCGGGAAGCCCATACGCTCCTTCAAGAGGTTGCCGCCTACGAAGAACCAAGGCTCTTTTTGGACGAAGCGCCGACGCTTTCCGGCATCGCCAAGAAAGCGTCTTCGGAAGTCGCACTGCGGAATACCCCGCCCGCCCATCGGCACCCGGCGCTTGCCCGGCCTGCCGGCCGAGAATCCATAGCGGATTCTAAAGGACATATAAAGGACACGACTCCGGTGAGCGGGCCCATAAAGGACAGACGCGAGGCCGTTTTGTCCGTTATACGGAACAAGGGGGTGGCGAGCATAAAGGACATTTCTACGCACATTCGCGGCGTTTCTGAGAAAACCATCCAGCGCGAGCTCCTATCCCTCATTTCTGCAGGAATGGTGTCAAAGCAGGGCGAGCGCCGCTGGAGCACCTACTCGCTCGCATAAACCCATTGATCCGGTGTGAAAGGCTATAAGTACTGAGGGGTTTTGACTCTTTTGGCCTTATTTGCTAGTATCTACCTGTGATAGCGACTGGGGCATAGGGACGATAAAGGAGGCCGGAAACGGTCTTTTTTGCGTGTTTTTGCCCCGCCGTTATCCACACGTGAGTATCGGGAACGCTTGTTTCCGCTATATACTAACGTGAGTCCTTACGGGGACTTTTGTTCCCTAGGGGCGTACTTTGATAACGGAATAGTCTGTCGGCAGACAGACATCAACCCTTGCCAACTAACCCATGGCGCACTGGTCGATACCGTGCGGTGTGGGGTAGTGTGAAATGAAAGTGAATGTGCTCCTCAGTGCTCACTCAACTTGATTATCATGTGCTCCTAAAAAAATTAATAATCGTTATGAAAACGGTAACTACAAAAGCGATCGCGAAGGTCGCAGCAGTGGCGACCGGACTCGCAATGGCGACGTCAATGCTCTCGCTCGCGCCGATGGCGCACGCGGCGTTGACCGCCTCGCAGGTCCAGTCGATCCTCTCGCTCCTCACTTCGTTCGGTGCTGACAGTGCTACGATCGCGAACGTCCAGGCATCGCTCACGGGCGGTACGCCTTCGACGACCACGACCACGACCACAACGGGTGGCTCCTGCTCCTTCTCGAAAGATCTCACGATCGGTTCGACGGGTATGGAAGTGACGTGCCTCCAGCAGGCGCTCATCGCGGGCGGCTTCTCGGTTCCGGCAGGCGCGACCGGCTACTTCGGTAGCCAGACGCGCACGGCGGTAGCCGCGTGGCAGAAGTCCAAGAACATTGCTCCGGCAGTTGGATACTTCGGTTCCATCTCTCGCGCAGCATTCAACCTTGGCGGCGGCTCGACCACAACGACGACCACGACGGGCGGCGTAAGCGCAGGCACAGGCACAGGCCTCAAGGTCTCGCTCTCGGCGACTTCGCCGAACGGCACGGTCCTCGTCGCGGGTCAGGGCATCGGCGATCTCGCGGACTTCGTGTTCGCGAACCCGACGTCTGCTCCGATCAACGTCACGGGCCTCACGTTCAAGCGCATCGGCGTCAGCAATGACACGACGCTCTCGAATGTGTACCTCTACTCTGCAGGCATGCGCTTGACGGACTCGGCCGGCGTTTCAGCCAGCCAGTTCTCGTTCAGCAATGCCAACGGTGTCTTCACAGTACCGGCAGGCGGCGTCTACACGGTCTCGGTTCGCTCTGACATCCTGACCGGCACGTCCGGCCAGCAGGTCGGCGTCCAGCTCGTGTCGGCAACTTCGAGCGGCACGCTCGACTCGTCGGTCAGCTTCCCGATCAACGGCGGCTACCAGACGATCTCGGCGGCCTCGCTCGCTACGGTTGACTTCACGGCAGCCCCGACTCCGTCGGCGGCTACGTCTATCAGCCCGCAGAACGACTACCCGGTCTGGCAGGCGACGCTCAGCGTCTCCACCAATCCGGTGAAGCTCTCGTCGATGAAGTTCACGAACCTCGGTTCGATTGACGCGGCGAATGTCATCAACCTCCGCCTCTACGTGGACGGTACGATGGTCGGCTCGGCAGTTCCGTCGCTTGCGGCGGACCGCTCGGTCACCTTCGACGTCTCGTCGTCGCCGTTCTTGATGTCGACGCAGAACCACATCGTCAAGGTGCTTGCGAACATCACGGGTGGTGCAAGCCGCACCCTCCAGCTCTCGGTGCAGCGCACCGCGGACACGATGTTCGTAGACAACCAGCTCGGCCAGCCGGTAACCCCGACTGCCGCGAGCGCGACGTTTGCGGCTCAGACGACCGGCATCATCACGATGACTTCGGTCTCGAGCACGTCGGGCGTCTCGGTCTCCAAGGCCCCGTCGTCTCCGAACCAGAACGTCTCGGTCGGCGCTTCGAACGTGAAGTGGGCATCGTTCACGATGCTTGCTTCGGGTGAGAACGTGAAGGTCAATGACCTCTACGTCTACAGCGCGACCTCCGTCCACGCAGGCGGTCTTGCAAACGGCAAGATCTACTTCAACGGCGTGCAGGTCGGCTCGACGAAGAACATCGGTGAAGGCTCTGGCTCTGCCACGGACTTCTCGCTCGGTTCTTCGCTCATTCTCCCGGCGGGCCAGAACGCGACGGTTGACATCTACGCTGACGCGAAGACGTCCACCTCGACGAACCTCTCAAATGCTGAGACGGTTACGGTTTCCCTCAAGGCGGGCTCGAGCAATGCTCAGGGCCAGTCCTCGCTGAGCTCGACGAACGTCCCGGCAACAGCAACGGACGGCAACTCCATAACGGTGTCGTCGTCCTCGCTCACCGCGACGAAGTACTCGGGCTACGGTAACCAGACGGTTATCGCCGGCTCGAACAACGCCAAGCTTGGTGCGTTCACGCTCTCGTCGGGCTCGACGGAAGGCGTCTCGGTCAACACGATCGTGGTCACCTTCCCGCACGCAGTCGCTTCGACGATCACGAACCTCACGCTTAAGGATGACGCAACGGGTGCAACGCTCGGCTCGATCCAGACGACCCCGTCGACGACCAACTCGTTCGCGGTTACCCTGGATATCCCGGTCTCTTCCACGAAGACGATCGATATCTACGGCAACATCCTCTCGGGTGCGAACACCGGCACGATCGTCGCGTCGGTTGACTCGACGACCTCGGGTACTGGCGCAGTGACGGGTACGTCGGCTTCGCCGTCTACCACAGGCCTCCAGACCATCTCGCTCGGCACGGGCGCCCTTACGGTGACCGTCGGTGCGGGTGATCCGGTGAGCAACAACGTCCTCGCCGGCGCAAGCATGGTGAAGGTCGGTTCCTTCAACTTCTCGGCGCAGAACTCTGCGTACACGGTGCAGAACCTCGCGGTCCTCGTCGGCGCCAATGCGGCGACGTCGGTCACGAACGTGACGCTCCAGTACAAGGATGTGAACGGTGCATCGCAGTCGGTCACGCAGGCGCTCACGCTCTCGAGCGGCGCGCAGACGTCGGCCACGGCGACCTTCACCGGTCTCTCGTTCTACGTCCCGATGAACGACACGGGCACGCTTGATGTGTATGTCGGCACGCCGACCGTCGCATCGGGCGCGACCTCGGGTGCGGCTATCAACATCACGCTTGACGACGGCAACGGCAGCAACATCTTCCGCGCCGTCGACAGCTCGGGTAGCTCGCTCTCGAAGTTCAACCTGAACAACACGAACATCTCGAGCAACGGCACCTTCTACGTTCGCAAGTCCATCCCGACCTTCGCGATGGTCAACACGAACACGACGGTTCCGTCGACCGGCTCGCCGATCTACAAGTTCAGCATCACGGCTGACCCTGCAGGCGCGGTTGAGTGGACGAAGCTCGTCTTCAACGTGGCGACCTCGTCGACTGCGGCAAGCCAGATGCTCACGGGCGTCTACCTCACGGATGACGCGACGGGCGTGAACTTGCTCGACAACACGACTTCGTCCGCTTCTACAACGCAGACGACCGTTACGGTCAACCTCTTGCAGAACGTGACGCAGCCGCGTTACCAGCAGATCGCTGCTGGCGCAACGAAGACCTACGACCTCTACGCGACGGTCGCCGGTTGGACCACCGGTTCGACGCTCTCGATCAGCCTCGCGGCTGACAGCGCTGTCGCTACCATCGGTACGGCCACAGCCAAGACCTCGGGTAACAATGTCGTCTGGTCGGATCGCTCCGCTTCCCCGCACACCTCTCCTGCGATTGGTGTGACTGAATCGGGCGACTTCACCAACGGTTACCTCCTCAAGAACTTCACCAGCAACGCGATCACCTACTCCAAGTAGTCGATCACGTAGCGTGAGTTCCTAAAGGAACCCCGGTTCGGGAAATTGGCCCGAACAGCAAAAGCCCCCTCGAAAGAGGGGGCTTTTGCGTTTTCTACCGGGCGAGTCCGGTATGGTATCCTGGTCGCATATGCAGATCACCAAGAGACAGTGGCTGGCCGCCGGCCTCATTTTTATCGCCGTTATGCTTGCCGCGCTCGGATGGTTCGACTTCGCGAAAGCGCCGGCAAGCGCTCCGGGAACCGCCGGACCGGCTGCCTCCTCAACCGAGCCCGGGGTGCCGCAGGCGGTTACGCCTGCGGCGAGCGTGAAGCCGTTTACGCTCAGCGCCGCCGATACCATCGCCTCGTGGAGTTTCAAGGGCGCGTACACAGGGAACGACACGCTCATACAGCAGGCAAACGCCGACAGCGCGCATCTTACGGCGCTCCTCGGAAAAGGGCAGTATGACGACTACGACCTTCATATCGGCATCGGAAATAATTTCAACTTGCTTGGTGACGGCGACGCCGCCTATGCCGAGTATCGGAAAGCGGTCGCAGTGCATCCTGAAAAAGGCCTTGCTTTCGCGAACATCGGGCACTTGATGGATGAGCTCGGCGCGTATCACTCCGCCGCCGATGCCTATGCGCATGCGGTCGCCGTGGAGCCCGCCGTGCTCGAGTATCATCTGGAGCGTCTCGACTTTTTGGTCAAGCGGTTTCCCACGGATAATGCGCGCATCGCCGCCGCGCTCACTGATGCGCACAACCAGTTTGGCGATGTCGCGCAGGAGCTCACCATCGAGGCGCAGTGGCTTACCGGACAGAAGCGCTATGCCGATGCTATCGCCATATGGCAACGGGTGAAGCTCATCTCGCCCGGACGCGACATGACGGCCATTGATGCGGAAATAGCGCGGCTCGAGGCGAAGCAATGAAAACGTTCGTTGCTCGCGTTGAACGCGTTTTCCCCTGGCTCCTCCTCTTGCCGGTCATCCTGCCGGTCGTGATATGGGGAGGGCTCATCTACCCCTACCTCGTCCCGAAGACGCTCCTGTTCTATGCGCTCAGCCTCGTCTCCGCTGCCGCGTTCATCCTGCTTGTCGCGTATGACCGGCCGTTCTTTTGGGGACGGCTCGCGCGCAAGGGGTCCTGGATTCCTGCGGCGCTTCTGGTGCTCGCATACGCCGCAAGTTACTACGGCATCGACTTTTACCGGAGCTTCTGGAGCCTCTTTATACGCGGCGACGGGCTCCTCATGCTCACCTGCGCGGTTGCGGACTTCTATTTCATCCTGCTTTCCGCCGACCGCCGGTTTTTTGATCGCCTGCTCCGTTCGGTCGCGGCGGTCGGCAGCCTGGTCGCGGTGTACGGCATCATTGAGTGGCTCGGCGGCGGCGGCCGTATCGGCGGCCTTCTGGGAAACGCGGCGTTCTTTGCCGGGTATCTCGGCATCGCGTTCTTCGCGACCTTGGCCGCCGCCGGGACGCTCACGCGCGGATGGCGCCGCGCAGCATACCTCGGCGCCGCGCTCCAGGTGCTCGCCGTCATCCTCACCGCGACGCGCGGCACGATGCTCGCGCTTCTTGTCGCACTCATCGTTACATTGATTCACTTCGCCACCCGCGCAGGCGGACAGGAACGCCTCTGGTCGGCGCGCATCCTCGTCGCGCTCGTCATCCTCGGCGGAGCGTTCTTCGCTTTCCGCGCGGAGCTTGCAAAAGTCCCGTTCCAGCCCGTTGCGCGCATCGCTTCCGCGGGAGTGAACGATCCGGACGTCGCAAGCCGCCTCTTTATTTGGAAACATATGGTGACGGAGATAGGGAAGAGCCCGTGGCTCGGGGTCGGCGCCGAGCACGTTGACGTGCTCTACAACCGCTTCTACGACCCGACGCTGATACGGGAAGAGTGGTTCGACCGCGCCCATAACGCTTTCCTGGACTATGCCGCGCAGTACGGTATCGGCGGCCTGCTCCTCTATATGGCGCTCATCTTGTCGTTCTTTACCGCGGCCGTTCGTTATGCGCGCCGCAATGAGCGGCGCACGGCCGGGCTCTTCGCCCTCCTGGCGATTACCTATGCGGTCCAGAACTTCTTCGTCTTCGATACCATTTCTTCGTTCTGGCTCCTGCTCGCCCTCCTCGCAAGTTTCTCGGCGGTGGCGTTCGAAGAAGTCCCGCGCGAGGCGCTCGATGCCCCGTCTTGGATGCGCATGGCCGCATGGCCGGTCGCGGCGATGCTCCTGGTGCTCGTCGTTCCCGCGAGCGTCTCCCCGGCGCTCGCCGCCTATGACCTCGCGCAGGCGTACAAATACCAGATCATCGACGTAGGGAAAGAGAACTGGTATCTCTCGCACGGCGTCGCTCTCCAAACCTACGGCGACGTCGAGTACGGTTATGAGGCCTACGATATGTACGTGAACAATCAGATGCCCCGGCTTGCGGGGCAGGCGCGCGTCGATGCCTATCAATCGGCGCTCGCCATTCTGACCGCGGATTTCAACCGCTACGAGTATGACGGCCGTACCGCGCTCTACCTCGCTCAGGTGCTCTCGCTCGCGCCGGAGGGCGTTGCGGTCGACCGGGACCTTCTCTCGCGGGCGCTTGAGCGCGCCATCCGCCTTTCACCGAAGCGTTCCCAGGCGTGGTATATCCTTGCGAACCTTTCCATCAGCAATGCGAACAACTACCCGCCGCGTTCGGCGGAGCGCGTGAGCGGCTATGCCGCCGCCCGCGACCTGCTTTCCCGCTATATCGCGCTCGTCCCGGCCCTTTCCGCGCCGCACTACGTGCTTGCCCAACTCTTCTTTGCTTCCGGTGATACGGAGCATGCGGCGCTTGAGGCTGCGAAAGGGAAGGCGAGTTATGTGAGCGATCTTGAGACCGCCCGCCGCGCGGCGACGTATTATGAGAACGTGCTCGACTTGCCGGATGCCGCATTTTTCCTGGCGGAGATCGTCAAGCTGGATCCGACGAATACCGCCGCCGCAAGCGACCTCGCAAAAATACAAGACTATGAACGATCAAAGAAGTAACGACCGCCGCGCCGCCGAACGCCGCATGCTCCCGTTCTTCGTGGAGTTCGTGAAGTTCGCCACCGGCTTCGCCGTCATTGTGGCGGCCGGACTCCTCACGCTCCATGTCGCGAGCGCATCAATGCCGTAACCCCGACGCTCTCTGAGGTTGGAGTTCCGACCGAAAGCGTCTGCGTTGCATTTGGACGCCGTTCTGGTAGAGTGTTTTTTGTACGAACCGAAGACCGTAAGTGTCCCACGAGGTCGATGGGTATGAACCTTACGCAGGGCGACCCGTCACACTTCTGTAGTGTGGCGGGGAACTCTCCTTTATTTCGTTCGTACGAAATACCGTATGGCAATATCAAAAGACAAGAAGCGCGCTATCGTCGCGAAATTGAACGATGCTTTCAAGGAAGCGTCGTCCATCGCGTTCGTCGGCTTTTCCAAGCTGACGGTCAAGGACGTTTCGCGCGTGCGCCAGGAACTCGCACAAGCGGGCGTGCGTTACTTCGTCGCGAAGAAGACGCTCATCAAGCGTGCGCTCGGTGAGCGCGGCTATGAGGGCGAGATCCCGGAGTTGCCGGGCGAGGTCGCGGTCGCATGGACGACCGACGACGTCACGGCGCCGGCGCGCGGCGTATACGAGCACGGCAAGAAGCTGAAAGGCGCTCTGGCGCTCCTCGGCGGCGTGTTCGAGGGCGCGTTCCTCAATGCGGAGAAGATGACGGCCATTGCGACCATCCCGTCCATGCTCGTTCTGCGCGGCATGTTCGTGAACGTCATCAATAGCCCCATCCAGGGGCTCGTCATCGCGCTCGACAAGATCCGCGAGAAGAAGTCAGTCTAAGTTACCAAGCAATTTAATTATCATTACCATGGAAGAAACGAATGTCGCGGCCGCTCCGGTAGTCGAAGAGACTGTCGAGGTGCCGTCTAAGTTCAAGAAGCTCGTGGAGGAAGTCGAGGCGATGTCCGTTCTCGAACTCTCGGAGCTCGTGAAGGTGCTTGAGAAGAAGTTCGGTGTGAGCGCGGCGGCGGTCGCCGTCGCCGGCCCGGCAGCGGGAGGCGCCGCCGAGGAAGAGAGCAAGTCCACTGCGGACGTCGAGCTCACCGACGCGGGGGCAAGCAAGATCGCCGTCATCAAGGCGGTGAAGGAAGCGCTCGCACTCGGCCTCAAGGAGGCGAAGGACCTCGTCGACGGCGCGCCGTCGATGCTGAAGCAGGGCATGAAGAAGGAGGACGCCGAGGAGCTCGCCAAGAAGCTCACGGATGCTGGCGCAAAGGTGACGTTGAAGTAATCAACGTAACCAATGTTCGCCCAAGAAAACCGCTTAACGGCGGTTTTCTTGTTGCGGTTTCGTCACCTTTGCGCCAGCATGGGAGGGGGTCGGGGAACGGGAGTTCCCCGCGTCGGAGAGCAGGGCGGAGCCCGCTGAGAACCGAGGGCGACCAATTTTTCTTAGCGGTAATCCGCTTTAGAAAAATGAAGTACTCTTTGTGGTGTTCTCAGGGAGGAGCTTGCGACGACTGCTGGTGCGAAGGTTACGCTCAAATAATAAGGGCACAAAAAACACGCCCCCGCCAGAGGCGGGGGCGTGTTTTGCGTTTTAAGCCTCGAACCCCTACACTCTACTGCTATGGAACTACTCGCCAAGCTATTCGGCTCCGACGCCCGTTTGAAGACGCTCCGACTTTTCATGTTCAATCAGGATTCCGCGCTTTCGCTCGCCGAAGTCGCCGCGCGGACGAAGCTTTCAAAGGATGTCGCTCGCCGCGAGGTTGCCGTGCTTTTTACCGCCGGCCTTCTCCGCAAGAAAGGGACCTCTTCCCCGGTGCGCTATCAGGTGAACCCGAAGTTCGAGCATCTCGCGGCGCTCGACATGTTCATCCGCGAAACGACGAACGTGCGTCCGCAGAGCATCCTGCAGTCGCTCCGCCGTGCGGGAACGCCTCGGCTCGTCGTACTCTCCGGGCTCTTCTCCGGCATCCACGAGCCGCAGATAGATTTGCTTATCGTCGGCGACGCGCTTGACGAGCGTTTGCTCGCGAGCGCCGTGCGCACGCTCGAGGCCGAGCTCGGCCGCGAAATACGGTACGCCTCGTTCGCGACGGCGGACTTCCGGTATCGCCGCGGGGTCTACGACCGCCTTCTTCGGGACGTTTTCGACTATCCACACCGCATTCTTATCGATAAAATAGGGCTCTAAAAATGCTACACTTTAGAGTAGAGGCTCGCGGTCAAAGAGCGAGCTATTAATCGCATAAACACAGCGTTATTTATATGGTTTTCACTACATGGGCGGATGTACTCAGCCAGTCTTTCCAGAACCTCTTCTACGGACTGGTGGCGTTCATCCCCAACTTAGTCGTCGCGATCGTCATCTTCGTCGTCGGTTGGCTCGTCGGTGTCGGGCTCGGGCGCGTTGTCGCACAGATAGTCAACTCGCTCCGCGTCGATCAGGCGCTCAAGTCGACCGGCTTGGAGCATGTGCTCTCGCGGGCGGGCTTTGAGCTCTCCTCGGGACGGTTTCTCGGTTTTCTCGTGAAGTGGTTCTTCATCATCGTCTTCCTTGTGGCGGCGCTTGATGTGCTCCACCTTGCCACCGTGAACCTCTTCATCAGCGACGTTGTTCTCGGCTACCTTCCGCAGGTGATAGTCGCAGTCTTGATCCTCTTGGTTGCGGCGGTCGTCGCGGATGCGGCGGAACGCGTCGTCGTCGGCTCAGCAAAGGCGGCGGCAGTCCGTTCTGCCGGATTCCTCGGCAAGGTCGCGCGCTATGCGATCTGGATATTCGCCCTGCTTGCGGCGCTTGCCCAGTTGAACGTAGCGACTGCCTTCGTACAGACGCTGTTCACCGGCGTCGTCATAGCGGTTTCGCTCGCCATCGGCCTTGCCTTCGGGCTCGGCGGACAGGCATCAGCGGCGCGCTATCTCGAACACCTCCAGTCGGAAATAAGGGACTAAGTACCCAGCGGAAAACCGCCCCCGCCTCAGGCGGGGGCGGTTTTCTCTTCGCTTGCCGGGCAGCACTTGCGCTTTCAGGCACCCTCCTCTATACTCCCTCTACGTGTCTACGAACCGAAAAACTTCACTTTTAGGAGCGGATAGGCCGTAAGGCCCGAGCGTTGCAAAACGCACGAAAACCGCCCCTTGGGGCGGTTTTCGTTTCGAGGGACACGGGAATCTTTGACATACGAATACGCATAGGTATTCCGACGCTCAAGCTTTGAGCGTTGGAAAAATTGAAAATCTCTGCGGCTTCACCG
>JAKAGD010000079.1 GCA_021817685.1 bacterium | reverse complement strand
CGGATGTAGAGCACCATCTCGGCGAGGTCGTTCGATTCTATGGCGAACGCGGCGGTCCTCCCTATCGCCCACAGGGGTTCGTAGGCAACAATGACCTTCGCGCGCTCTTTGGGGGGCAACCCGCCGAGCGCCGCAGTGAGCTCTTCGCGTATGAAAGCGAGGTAGCGCCCCTCGCCGTCGCGCTCCCGTTCTCCGACGCAGAGGATGGGCGTAAGCCCGCTTGCGCAGGCGCGGGCGAGCTTCTCGGCGACGATGCTGTCAGTGTCCCCCGCCGCGCGGCGCTCGGAATGGCCCAGAATCGCGTACGTCGCGCCGGCTGCCACGTAGGCGCCAGCGGTCGACTCGCCGGTTTGCGCTCCGCCGGTCGTGAGAGAAATGTCCTGCGCGGAAAAGGCCACCTTGGACTTGTTGCCGGAGGCAAGCGCGCCGAGAAGCGGCGCAGGCGGCGCAAGCACGATGCCGATGCCGGTCGTGCGCACGAGCCGTTTGCCGGCCGCGAAAAGCTTCTTGGCCCGCTTCAGGTCCTCGATGTAGGCTTTCCAGTTCGCAACAATGAGCATTGCAATAAAGTATACCCCATACGGAAGACCGAGGGCTTGCTATACTTTCAGGTGATGTACAGGCGCAAGCAACGCGGGTTCACGCTCATTGAGATGCTGATAGCGCTCCTCATCATGAGCGTCGCCATCGCACTCACGACGTTCGTTGTCGGCGCGGTCAAGTCTTCGCGCGATTCAACGTACGAAAGCGTCGCGTCCCGCGTCGCGGACAGCAAACTCAACGAACTGCGCGCCGGAGGGTATGCCGCTCTTCCGGCAAGCGGCTCGTTCTCCGATCCGGCGCTCTCGTCCCTGCCGCAGGGCGCCGCAAGCACGACGGTCTCGAGCTGGAACAGCAAGACCAAGCAGGTAACGACCGGCGTGTCGTGGCGCGGGTCGGACGGTTCCACCCGCTACGTGTCGTTTACCACGCTCGTCACCGAGACCGGCGGCCTCTAATATATGGCTCGCGGATTCACTTTCATCGAAACGCTCATCACGGTCGCTCTTTTCGCCGTCCTTGTGCTCGCGGTCACCCAGCTCTACGTGGTGTATGGCCGGATAATTTCTTTTCAGGGCTCGTCGCTCAACATTTCTCTCGGCGCAAGCGGGGTCGTGGACGCCGTGCGCACCGCGGGCCTGCAGGCCGACCATGTCGTCGCCTCGCACACCTTTTCCGGCACCGTCTACAATTCAGGGACAACGACGGCGATATTTGAGCTTCCCTCTGTTGACGCCTCAGGAGCCGTCCTGACGAATACCTACGATTACGTCGGCATCTATGCCTCAAGCACGAACGTGTATCGCGTCATCGACGCGGCGGCCGGCAGTGCGCGCGTTTCAGGCACGAAACAGCTGACAAGCGCCCTCAACGCCCTTAGCTTCACGTATGATAATGCGAGCTTCCCGCTGGTAGCGAGCCTGACGGTTGATGCGACGACCAGCGCCACGGTGCAAGGGAATGCGGCTCAAGTGCATCTGCGCGACCACATTTATTTAAGAAACCTATGAACACCTATCTTCACCACCTTCGCCGCGGCTCTGTGCTCCTCTTTGCGCTCGTCGTAAGCGGCATCGTCATGGCGGTAACGACCAGCTTCTTCGGCTATTTCGGGAGCGCCGTGCGTGCGGAACGCTTTGCGGTCGCTTCCGCGCAGGCACAGGCACTTGCGGAGGCGGGCGTCGATTCCGCCATCTACAATCTCAACCAGAACCCCAGCTACACGGGAGAGACCGATACCGCGCTCGGCGGCGGCACCTTTTCCGTTTCGGTCGCGAGCATCACCGGCAGTACGAAACGCGTTACCGTGACCGCTTCGGTACCGAGCAGCGCGCACCCGGTCGCTACGAAAGCCGTGCAAGTAACCGCCTCCATCAATTCCACCATCGTTTCGTTCCGTTACGGAGTGCAGGTGGGACAGGGAGGGGTCGTTATGAATAACGGCTCGACCATTACCGGCAACATCTTCTCCGACGGCTCCATCTCCGGAAGCGGTACGATCAGCGGCGATGCGACCGTCGCGGTCGGCGTGAGCACCACCACCGACCAGCAATGGACCGTGCAGAACAGCAGTTTCAATATCGGCGATACCTCGGCGCACGCCGCGGTCGCGCAGGCCTTCAGGCCGTCCGTGACCGCCTCTCTCGCAGGGATCAATCTGTATCTGAAGAAGACCGGGAATCCGGGCGACCTCACCATCAAGATAGTCGCCGACAACAACGGCAAGCCATCGACGACCGTGCTCGCAAGCGGGACCATCTCGGCGTCGCTTGTTACTACTGCATACGGCTTTGCGAGCGCGACGCTCGACAGCACGCCCGCGCTTACGGCGAACCAGACCTATTGGATTATTGCGACCGCGGCGGTCAGTTCGAGCAATCACTTCATCTGGGGCATAGATACGAACGGCGGCTACTCGAGCGGTTCCGCGAAATACAGCAATAACTGGAACGCACAGAACCCGTCGTGGAGCAGTATTTCCGGCGATCTGGATTTCCAAACGTTCAACACCGGCATCCTGACCTCGCTTTCCGGCGTAACGGTCCAGGGAAATGCGTGGGCGTATGCCCTCTCGAACTGCACGGTCGGCGGCACGGCATCCTACCAAACCATCTCGAGCTGCAGCGTCACGGGGACGAGGTATCCGGGCACAACTCCGGCGACTCCGGCGCCGCTTCCCATCAGCGACGCGCAGATAGCGGACTGGGAGGCGACCGCCGCCGCAGGAGGCACGATAGCGGGGCCGTATGCGCCGTCCGGCTCGGTAACGCTCGGGCCGAAGAAAATAAACGGCGATCTCTCGCTGTCGAACGGCGCCACATTGATACTCTCAGGCCCGGTTTGGGTGAACGGGAACGTGACGCTGTCCAACAACGCGACGCTCGGCGTTTCGTCGAGCATAGGCGCGGGCGGCGCGGTCATCATT
>JAKAGD010000078.1 GCA_021817685.1 bacterium | reverse complement strand
ATCGCAACGATGTAGATCGAGAGGGCGACCGCCGCGAGAAGCCCCGGCAGGCGGTACCACAGGAGCATGAAGAGCGCGACGACAGCGATGCCGAGTATGCCCGCGAAGATGCCGCTCTGGACCGCCTCGGCGCCCAAGGTACCCGAGACGACCTCCGTCGAGATGAGCGTGATGGGAACCGGCAGCGCGCCTTCGTTCAGATTGCGCGCGAGCTCTTTGGCGCTCTGCGCGGTCATGCTGCCGCCGGAGATGACCGCCGTGCCGTCCGGTATCGCCTCTTTGATTACGGGGACCGATATCGGCGTACCGTCGAGGAAAATGCCGAACTGGCGGCCGACGTTGTTCTTGGTGATATCGGCGAATATCCTCGCGCCGTTCGAGTCGAAGGTAAGGACGACGGCCGGCTCCTGCAAGCCGCCGGTCGACTGGAATTCGAGCTGTGCGCTCTTCAGATCCTTGCCCGTGATGACAGAGGGCTCGAACGCCGCGTTGATGGTCGTCGAGGAAATGACGGACGGCACGCTTGCTCCCTGCTTCAGCATGCGGAATTCCAAGACCGGCGTCTGGCCTATGAGCTGTATCGCCCGCTGCGTATCGGTGACGCCCGGCAATTCAACGATGAGGCGCTGCTCGGAGGTGCCGGAGAGCGCGCTCGCCTGTTCCGTCTGCACCAGCGGCTCCGAGACGCCGAAGAGATTTACGCGGCGCTCGATGGTGTCACGCAGTGCCGCCATGGAGTCGGCGGTGTCGGCGGCCTGTATGTCGGAGAGATCGGCGCGGTAGACGAGCTGCGTGCCGCCCGAGAGGTCGAGCCCGAGCTTAAACGGCCAGGAGCCGGTCACTTCCGTGTGGTATAGGAAATAGCCCACCCCGATGCCGGCGATGAGAATGAGGAGCGCCGCTGTCCGTCTTTGCCACATTGCGGGACAGTATACGCGCCAGCGAGCGCTGTGCAATAGGGCCTATTTAGAGGCTTTTTCGAGCAAATCCAGCAGGTTGCGGAATATCATAGCGACGGCGACCGGGCCGACGCCACCCGGGACCGGCGTGTAGAGACTGGCTTTATCGGCGCATGCCGGGTCTATATCCCCCGTTATTTTTTTATTGAGTTCGCTCGTGCCGGCATCCACCAATGCAACGTCTTCTTTCAGGTGCTCCGGTTTAATGAAACCCGGATTACCCGCACCGGAAACGACGATATCAGCGTCTTTTAGATCTTCTATGGAACCTTGTTCTAGCGAGAAAATGGAGACCTCCGCGCCGAGGCTCCTCAAGAGCCATGCCGCAGGCTTTCCCACGAGCCTCCCCTCGCCCACGACAACGACGCGCTTGCCCGCGATCTCAATACCGCCACGCTGCAATATCTCGACAACGGCGAGCGCGACCGGCGCATGCACCGGCCGCTCCTCATCCGCAACGATTGGATTGAGCGCGTCCACATCTTTCTCGGGCGGTATTGCCGCTAAGACCGCATTCGTATCAATGTGCTTCGGGACGGGCAGTTGCGCGATGACCGCATCGGTCTCGACCACGCTCTTTCGGACCGCTGCAATGACCTCCTCTTGCGTTGCCTCCTCCGGCAAGCTTATACGCACCATCTCTATGCCGAGCCGCTCCGCGCTGCGCGTCTTGATACGGACGAACGACTCGATGACGGGGTTGTGCCCCACGACCACGATACCGAGGCGGACCTTCCTCCCGAGCAATGAAAAACGCGGCGCAAGCGCCGCATACAACTCTTCCGCGATCTGCTTGCCGTCTATCTGCATGTCATGAAAGATTGGCGAGCTTTTTTAATTCCGCGATGCCGTCCTCGAGCTTGACGGTCGGCTCCCAACCGAGGAGCTTCCTCGCCTTCGAGTTGTCGGCAAGCGTGTCATGCGGCTCCAGGCGAGGCGCAATGTGAACGGATTCGCCGCCGATAAGCTCGGCGATCTGGTTGACGGTGGCATTGCGGCCGGCGCCGATGTTGATGACCTCGCCGTGGCCGACGTTCGCGGATTCTGCTGCGAGCATGTTGGCGCGAACCACATCGCTCACGTGCGTGAAGTCGCGCGTCTGCGTACCGTCGCCCGTGATGGTCATGGGCGTCCCTTCCATGCGCTGCTTCAGGAATTTGCCGATGACGAGCGCGTACGCGCCTTCGGGGTCGAAGCCGGGACCGTACACATTGAAGTAGCGCAGCGCGACCGTCTGCAGGCCGTAGACCTCGCTCCATAGTTTGCACGAGAGCTCGCTGACGTATTTTTGCAGGCCGTACGGGCTCTTCGGCATCGCGGGCATGTCCTCCATGAGCGGAAGAGTAGGCTGGTCGCCGTATGCGGAACTCGAGGCGGCGAAGACAACGCGCTTCACCTTCCCCTCGTGCGCTGCGCGCAAGACGGAGATTGTGCCGCCCGCATTCACCGAGAACGTGAGTTCCGGGTTCTCTATCGAAAATTGAACGCGCGGCAGTGCTGCCTCGTGGAATACGTAGTCCGCGCCGGCTATGACCGGCGCGAGCGTATCGTAGTCGCGAATGTCCACCTCGTGATACGTGACGCCGTCGAACATGCGGTCGGCGCGTTTGCCGCCCGCGTAATTATCGACGACATGCACATCGGCGCCCTGCTCGAGGTATGTCTTCGCGATGTGCGAGCCGATGAACCCGGCGCCTCCTGTTACGACGATCTTTTTCTTTGCCATATCAGCTGCCGCGTGCGGTCACCATGACCCGCACAGTCTGTAGGATAATAAATATATCGAACAAAAGCGAGCGGTGCTTGAGGTAGTAGAGGTCGTACGAAAGTTTCTCTTTCGTTTCGGAGATATCGCTCTGGTGGTGCGGGTGCCTATCGTGTCGTATCTGCGCCCAGCCGGTCAGCCCCGGCGCCACGAGATAGCGGGCATTGTAGTAAGGGATCTTGGCGCTGTACTCCGCCGCGAGCGCCGGCAGCTCGGGGCGCGGGCCCACGAGCGATAGCTCGCCCCGAAAGACGTTCCAGAGCTGCGGGATCTCGTCGAGACGCAAGAGCCGCAGCCACTTCCC
>JAKAGD010000011.1 GCA_021817685.1 bacterium | reverse complement strand
TATGGGTCGACGGCGAACTGCGCGCATCAATGATCACTGCGGGGAAGCCGCTCGTCGAAGCTGTTGCGACGGCCGCCGCGCGCGCGGCACGCGACGGCCGGTTCCGTCCGCTCGAAGAAGGCGAGCTCGCCCGCGCGCGCCTTGAACTTGCCACCTGGTCCGGTCCGGAGATACCGCTCTTGCCGCTCGAGATAGCGCGCGGCGACGTGTATTACACAAAGGCGTACATCGCCCGGAACGAAGGGAAAACCGGCTGGTATCTGCCCACCGTGTTCAATTGCGTCCGTTTCGCAAGCCTTGCGCATCTGCTTGATACGCTTGCCCGAAAGAAGGGAGGATTTTCCCCGGACGGGGCGCGTTATTTCATCGCCGAAACGCACGGATGGATCGAATCGGAAGACGCGAACACCGTGCTCAGGCTCCGCGGCCCCATGCCTGCCCGGGAAGCGCTCTCGGGCTCGGTCTGTCTCGGTTTGCCGATATTCCTGGAGGGAGCGACTCGCAGCGCCGACCGGCTCGTGTCGCTCCAGGAACCGGACGGCTCTATCGGGAGCGTCGTCGACCCTTTTGAGTCGCCGCCGAACAGAAGCATGCAATGGGTGCGTCTAGCGTTCGCCGCATATGCTCTTGCCGCGTTTGGCAGAGAAACCGGACGCGTTCCCTACCGGGACGCCGCTACTCGCCTATCCGGCTATTTGTCGCGGCATCTTCGCCGCAGTTCACTTCCCGAAGCAGCGCGCTTGTTGACGGAGATCTACCTCGGACAGGCGGCGCGCGCGCTTTCGCTTGAAAAAGAAATGAATGGCATCGCGGACGCTGTTTCGCGGGAAGCGCCGAACCAACCATACGAGCCCATCCTGTACCTGCAGGCGTCGGCATTTCTCCATGCAGCCGGCAGCGCGTACCGCGCTGAGGCGGAGGCGCTCTACCGAACGGCCGCCGAGAGATTTGTTTCCGCGCTTGAAGAAGGCGGCCCGCTCTCTTTTGCCGCATACGCGGAGCTCATCGTGCTCGCGCCTCTTTTCAAGGATGCGGCTACCGCGCGGCGCGCCGAGCGGTGGTACAAAGAATCGCAACAGGCGGACGGATCGTTCCCTGATACGCCGGACTCTTCTTTTGCCTACACCCGCGGCACCGGGAAAATATTTGAGGCGATGGCGGACGACCCGGAGCGCTACCAGGAACAACTGCGCCGATGCGCATCGTGGCTCCTTAGCATGCAGTACGGGAAAGAAGATCTCTATTTTGTGCCGGATGCCAAGAAACGAGCGATGCTCGAGGGAGGTTTCCGGCACGACGGCGGGAATCCGCAGGCATGGATCGATGCCGATGCCCACTTCCTGCTCGGCGCGGCGCGGTTACGCGCGCGCTGCCTTCTCGGTTAGGCAATACAGCTCACCCGCATACGTCGGCAGGAAATAATTTCCCGTGCGAGGGGCGTACACGATCGGATTGGTGATGCGTTCAACGGTCTGGAAGAACGCGGTCGCTTTCCCGGTGTTTGGTTCGAGCTCGTATAATCGCGAATCATCCGAGCCGACGTAGACATATCCGTTGATGAGCGCCGGGTCGGCGAATATCCTGCCCTTCGTCTCAAATCTCCAGAGAATTTCGGCTGTGTCGGCGGAGATGCCATACACGCACTTATCCAGCCCGCTCACGATGATGCGGTTCCCGCTCACCAGCGGCGTCGTGGCTATGCCGTTCTCGAACTCGAGCGCATGCCGGAGTTCGCCGGTTTTCCCGTCGAGCATATATAACGAACCGTCGAGTGACCCGAACACGACGACGCCATTCTCCGTGCGCGCGCTCCCGCCGACGATCGTCCCGCGCGTTTTATAGGACCAGAGCGGAGAGCCGTCTGTGGCGCGGAGCATGAGAAAGGTCCCGTCCGCGCATCCGGCGCTAATGCACGCTTGTTCGGCGGTAACGCGGCGCGCCGAATCCGGCAGGGGAACGCGCCACAATTCAGCGCCGCTTTTCGCATCGAGCGCAACGAGATAGTTGCGCTTGTTGAACCATCCGGCGTTGATGCCGATGTAGATGCGCGCGCCGTCCGGCGCAATTGCGGGAGGGGAAGTACACCAGTCCGCGTCGGCATACACCCAGCGTACCGAGCCGGTATCCGCATCAAGCGCGAACACGTTGCCGTTGCGGCTTGCGAAATACAGCATCGTGCCGATGCGCAGCAGGTCCGATATCGCATAGGGCCCTTTCGGACGCAGACCAGCCTTGAATCGCCACCGTTCGGACCCGTCTTTCTGGGCAAGCGCATACACCTGGCCGTCGTCAGTTCCGTAATATACGGAGGTTGCGTCTGCCGCAGGAGTTGATTTGCGCTCAACGCGGTAAAGGTCGGCTCCGCCGCCGCGGAAGTACCAGCGGACGGCGAACCGGTCGTGCCGCGGCGCCGCGGCTTCCCCGTACGTGAGCCCGATATCCTCCAGATCAAAAAGGGTTTCTACCCGGATGCCTTTGTCGGCGAGCGCCGTGTAGTGGCTGACCTCGTGGAAACGCACGATGGCGAATGCCGCCTGCACTTTTTTCCCAAGCGCTTCCAGAAGGACCGCCTGTTTCAAGAAAGTATTGCCGTTGTTGATGAGGTCATCCACCAGCACGACCGGCTCATCGGTGAGTTCGCCCTCGACTTGCCTCAGCAAGCCGACCTTCTTGCGCGACTTCCTGATATAGAAACCGCTCACAGGAGTCCCGCGCGCTTTCCCTTTCAACACGATGGCGGTGATGAGCGGTATGGACGCGGATTCCATGCCGCCCACTTGGAACGGCAGGCGGGGAGCAAAGCGCTCCCAAAAGAGGTCCGAGAGGGTGTCGAGCTCGTCCGGGTCAAGGAATATCCTCCTGAAATCAAGGATCCAGTTCGCCTCGCCGCCTCGTTCGTCGGCGATAATGGTGTCGGTTTCCTTGGTCCGGGTCACGTCTTTGCGGATACGGTCGAGGAGGCGATTCGTGCGGGCGGGGGGCTGTGTGGATAACATCGTTAGAAGACTTCACTATAAAGATACTATACTTACAGGAGCTTCGGCATCTATGACTCGAGCATATACAAAGACAAAGAATTTCCTGCTGTACTCGGTAGTTTTCGGGGCGGCTCTCTCCGTGTCCTCGTTCGTAGCGAATATGCTCACCGCACGGAGCGCCTCGCAGGGTCGGGTCGTGACCTCCCCCATACCGTTCACGCCCGTGGCATCAGCGGAAATCCCAACCAGCACCTCGACCGACGGTAGCTTTGGCGGCGACAGCGGCGGTGACAGCGGCAGTGGCGGTGATAGCGGCAGCGGTGACAGCGGCGGTGACAGCGGCGCCGATGGATGCGGAGCCGGAGGAGGCGACTGCGATTCCGGCTAAGCAGACCCTGTCATGGAAAATACACCGGAGAATTTCTTCACGACGAAAAAGATCGTCATTGCGCTGTTGTCGGTCGTGTTGGTGGCGGGCGCAGGCGCAGGGTATTACCTATATAGTCGGCCCACGCAATCGACCAAGCCGGTATCTCGCGAGAATCCGTTGACCGGACTTCTCACGAATAATCAGGACTTTGCTACCGCAGAACGTTTGCGCCATACCAACAACCCGACGACCTCCATTCCGTATTACCAAAAAGCGCTTTCTCAAACTACCAACATAGACGAACAGGGGCAGATACTCTACCTGCTCTCCATTGTGCAGGACCGCACAAGCACTATCGGCACGGCAATCCAGCAGTTGAAAGATATCTCCACCAATCCCGCGTATACCAACCTGCAGAGAGCATATGCGGCACAGCAGGTGGGAGAGCTTTTTTATCGGAATACCAATACCAAAGACATTACGAGCATCGTGTTCTCAGGCCAGCCCTACGCGGACTTTTACAAAGAAGCGGATGTACAGCTCGCGCTCCGCCGCCTCTACGAATACGCCGCATCACTGTACCCTCTTGCCGTGGCGGAGTTGCGCGCGGCCCGCTGGTATTCGAGCGACCTCGTGCGCCTGAGCAAGGAGAAAACCCTGACCGCCGCCGAGAAAGACGCTTGGGATGCGGACCTGAGCTTTGTGCAGGATGCGCTCACGAAAGCGGACGCCGATATCAAGCGAACTTTAAAGTATGAGAATGCCTCCGAGCTCATTCCCAGTTCTCTTATCCGGAAAGCGCAGGTGCTCGGCGACCTCAAGATGGCCGGCATACCGGCCGAAGATCCCGAGCCGGCGTTCCTGATGGCCATACAGACAGGGCTTGCGAGCGGGAACGACCTCTCGCCGCGCTTCTCCTACGCCGGGTATCTTACGCGGGCGTATGGCGCAAGCCGCGCAGCGGACATCAAGGCGAATCTGTCGGTCATCTATTCCGATCTGGTGAAGAACGTCGGTTTCAAAATATTCTTTGAGAATGAAAGGCGGAATGTGACCGGACAGAAAGCGATCGTGGCGCAGATGGCTTCTATCGATCCGGACTTCAAGAAAGCGCTCCTCTCGCTCGGTTGGACGGACGCTGACTTCAAATGACAGAGCAGAAGCGCAGGACCGTAGCGACCGCGCTCGGTGTCGCATTTTTTGCCGTACTGCTGTCGGTCGGGTATTCCGTCTGGCAGCGCAACGCTTCTGAACGGGCGGGCAAACAGCAGGCGGCAGACATCATGGAGCGCGCTGCGCAGATACTGGCCCCCACGGCCGCGGATTACATCCGGGGGAATCCGCAGGCATCAACGACCGTCATCGAGTACACCGATATCGAATGCCAGTACTGCAAGCGCTTTGAGAGTACCGTCGACCGTCTCTATCAGGCCTACGGAGCGACCGGGGAAGTCCGGTTCATAACGCGTCATTTCCCGCTCGGGACGTGGGACCATTCCGTACCGGAAGCGGTTGCGGTCGAATGTGCGGGCGAGCAAAAGGGAAGCAGCGGATTCTACAGCTATCTTGCGAGGCTATTCGAGCTGACGCCGTCGGAGAACGGTCTCGATCTATCGGCGCTTCCCCGCATCGCCGCTGACCTGGGATTGGATGCGAAGGCTTTTGCGGCGTGTACCGCGAACCCGAGCATCCAAGAAAAGGTTCTCTCCGAACACCTGCTCGGGATGCGCTTAGGCATCACAAAGGCGCCGGCGACATTCATCATTGACCCGCAGCAGCATGCCGTGAAAGTGGAGGGCAATAAACCGTACACGCTGTTCCAGTCGCTCATAGAAGCGGCGCTTCGCGCAACGAGTACGCCGGCACGCTGATACTCGCCGATTCGTGTGGATAACGCCGCCGGTACTCCATGCCGGTGGTACGCTGAAAAGAGCCTATGAATAAAACAACACTCATCACTTCGACCGTCGTGGTAACCGCCGTTATTACCGCGTGCGTTATTTATCTTACGCCCCTCAAGCATCTCAACGTCGTCCCTCCGGCGATGAACGAGGTCGATCCGGCCGTTTTCTATAAGGAGTTCACCGCCAACCCGGAGAAATACCTCTTCATCGACGTCCGTTCGGCGAGCGAATATGCAATAGCGCACCCTAAAGGGGCCATCAACATCCGCATCGCAGATCTTGCCGATCCAAGCGTGCGCGCCGAGCTGCCGAAGAGCGGGAAGCAGATAGTGCTGACCTGCACCGACGGCAAACTCGCCGCGGTCGCGTACGGCTATCTCCAGAATTGGGGGTATCTCAATCTCGTGCATCTCACCGGCGGGCTGGAACTATGGACGCTTGAGGGGCTTCCGGTAGAAGGAACCAGCGTACCTAAAGTAAGCCTTGCGTTTGCGCAAGGAGCGCCCATCGTGTGCCCCGGTTAGTCGGACGGAACGGCGGATTCCCTCGCCGGATGGTTCGCCCCGGCTACATTGCGGCCGCTACAGCCATCGTCATGGCGGCGGTGTGGTTCTACACCCCGATACCGACCACGGCCGCCCGTTACGCATGGGAGCGCTTTCATTCGCCCGCACTCGCACTCGCGCTCAACCGTACGGACGCGGACCTCGCGTTCTCTCTCGGCGCGTACTACTTCGGGAATCAATCGATGATAGGTGCGGCAGGCGCTCGTCCGTACGAATTGGGAAAGGCCGAGTACGCCTTCAAGAAAGCGCTTGCGCTTGCGCCGACGATGCCGCTTGCGCATTACATGCTCGCGCGGATCGAATTCGTGCATTCGAACTTTACAGCGGCGCTCGCGGAGCTTAATGAGGAGCTTTCAGTGAACCCGGCATACACGCGCGCGCTCTACATGCGCGCGCTCACCTATGCCTACCGGGGACGGCCCGGCGACCTCTCGCTTGCCGAGGCTGACTTCCGTTCATTTATTGCCTGGGCTCCGGGTGAATGGGCGGGATATAACGATCTTGCCTATGTCCTCGCCAAAGAGAAAAAGTACGAAGAAGCGGCAACGGTCCTTGCCGACGGCATCGCACATGCCGATGGAGGGGGGACAAATCCCTGGCTCTGGAATTCGCTCGGGGTTATGGAGCTCGACCTGGGGAAGTTTTCCGGCGCGGTTAGTGCGTTCTTGAAGGCGCAAACGCTCGCCGCGTCTCTCACCGAAACCGACTGGCAGCGAGCGTATCCCGGGAACGATCCGAAGCTTGCCGCGGGAGGCCTCGAGGCAATGAGAAGCGGCATAGAGAAAAACCTCGCCACGGCGCGGGCCGCTCTCGGAAAATAAGCTCTGTTGATAACACCGGCCCCGGCGAGCGTTCACTCGTATACTAAGCGTATGAAGCATACCCGGGCGCGCAGGACGGCACGGAGGGGCGTTTTCGTGCTGGCGTGCGTTGCCGTACTCGCGCTCCTTTTCCTCGTACCGAAGGCCGGGCAGAAAACGGTGGCGACTGCGGCTTCGCCGCAGTGGTCGGAGCAATTCGGCGCCGGGGAGGTTTTCCCGGCCTGCGCCTCGAGCTCGCCCGTCCCCTGCGTCGTCTCGCCGGCGAATCCCAAAGTAGGCGATACCGTCACCTGGAGCATCAATCCGTCCGATGTGGCGTCCTACATCAATTCCGGGAATTACGTCGCACACTCGTATTTCGGGACGAATCCGGTCTACAGCGCCAATCCGGATTCCGGCTCTTGGGCTCAGCACCAGACTTCGATCACCAAGACATACACCACTGCGGGAACGCAATACGCGGCGCTCGTCTTTTACACCACGTACTGGGCAACCGCCGACACCATGACGGAAACTTGTTCGGTAACGATCGCGGCGGCTCCTCGCCTCATCTGCGGGAGCGCGAACGGCGTGCCGACGACCTATGCGCCAAGCAGCAACCTATGCCAGACCGGTATAGCGAGCACCCCCGCCCTCATGTGTTACAACAGCGCCGACGATGAATGGGCCTCGTGTTCTAACCGCATCTTCAGGAACGGGAACGACGGGAAAGAATGGCAATGGAACTGTCACGATAATGTCTCCGCCAACACGGTTTCCGGCTGTTCAGCTCCGTATGCTGGTTCGAGCGCGGTTACTTCTTGCACCCCTCCGCAAGTCCTTGTGAACGGCGTCTGCACCACGCCCACGACCACTGCCCCTGACCTCGTCGCCGGCGCCGTTTCTCCTTCCACCGCCACTGCGGGCGTCGCCGCCACCATTTCTGCGGCCATTTCAAACGTCGGGACCGCCTCAACCGGCGCCGGATTCATCAATCTGTTCCAGAGCGCTACGGACGCAAACGGTAACGGCGCCGGCGATATCGGCACGTCGCTCCAGACGGGCGCTCTTGCCGCAGGCAACATTGCGACCGCATCGCTTTCGCACACGTTCACCTCAGTCGGCACGTATTACGTCCGCGCGTGCGCCGACAAGAGCTCGGCCGGGAACGCGGGCGCGATAGCGGAATCGAACGAAAATAACAACTGCGGCGCATGGACGCCTATCACGATCTCGAACCCCGCATGTCCGAACGGCGCCGCTAATTCGCCGTCGTGCGATCAGTGCCCGGCCGGCAAAGCCTACGTGAACGGCGTCTGCACCGCCTGCGGAGGGACGGGCTGCGGGGGAGCCGGCGGCACTCCCACCAACCCGTACGGCGGCCTGTCCTGCAATAACGGTGCGAACAATCCCACGGCCTGCGACGCGTTCACTCCCACGGTAACGCTTGCCGCGACCCCTCAACTCATCGACCAGGGGCAGTCTTCGAGCCTTTCCTGGAACTCAACTCACGCAACCTCCTGTTCGATACCCGGCCTCGTCCCCTCCGGCGGCGCTTCCGGCGGACCCGTATCGACCGGTCCTCTGAACACCACGGGCGCCACGTCGTATCAGATCTCATGCACCGGCCCGGGCGGGACCGGGTACGGGTCCGCTTCGGTCGAAGTCTTCTCTCCGGTCGGTTCCATAACGGCGAACCCGCTCCGCGTGCCGACCGGCGGCGCCTCGCAGATCTCCTGGAGCGCAAGCGGCGTGGCCTCCTGTTCTGTTACGAGCTCCTCGGGTACGACGCTCGCGAGCGGCCCCGCGGGAGCCAATCACGCGTTCTCAACCGGCTCTCCGCGCTCACTCGCCATCAATGGACAAACAACTTATACGCTTTCCTGCCAGACCGTCGGCGGGGCGTCGCTCACGAGATCGGTGACGGTGAATGTCACGCCGCTCTTCCAAGAATTCTAGGTCTGTGCTATCATCGGCGAAATGAAAAAGGATATCCATCCGGCGGATTACCGCCAGGTCATTTTCGAAGATATCGCCTCGGGCGAGCGTTTTCTCATCGGCTCCACGGTGCATACGACCGAGACGGCAAAATGGGAGGACGGCAAGGAATACCCGAAGCTTACGGTGGAAATTTCCAGCAAGTCGCACCCGTTCTACACCGGGGAGGAGCGCACGCTTGATAAGGCTGGGCGCGTGGAGCGCTTCAAACAGCGCGCTGCAAAAAAGAAGTAGGGCTCCGCAGGATGCGCGATTTTGGAGCCGCATAATTTCCTGCTGGAAATTTGCTCTGGCTCGCGCCGTCGCGCACCACACGGGCACTTCCATTTTTCTAAGCCCGAGTACGGGCAAGAAAAATTGGTCGCTCCGCACGCTCCAAAATCGCGCATCCTGCTTCGCGGGGTGATAGAGTAAACGATTATGGAGTATTCCCCTGACTTTAAGAAAAATTTCGCCACCGCATACCTTGCGGAGGAATATGAACGCCTTCTGAAAGAGGCGAGCGATGCCCGCGCGTCGGCCGGAGCCGATGCGGAGCTCATGAGCATGGCGGCGGAGGACGAGGCGCGCATCCGCGCGCGCCAGAAAGATATCCTCGCCGAGATAGAGCAGATACTCGCGAAGGAGAAGGAAGAGGTCGCAAAGCCTTCTTCGGTCGTGCTTGAACTGCGCGCCGCCGCGGGCGGCGACGAGGCGTCCATTTTTGCCCACGAATTGAAAGATATGTACCAGAAATACGCGGAGGGCCGCGGGTGGAAGTCGCGCTCCATCGACGACCTCACGCTCGAGGTTGCGGGCACGCCGGCGTATGACGCGTTCCGCTATGAGACCGGCGTGCACCGGGTCCAGCGCGTGCCTTTGACCGAAAAATCCGGCCGCATCCACACCTCTACCGCGTCCGTCGCCGTGCTCCCCATCCGTTCCAAGTCAAAAATAGAGATAAGCCCCGCCGACATCGAGATGGAATTCTCGCGCTCGGGCGGCGCCGGGGGCCAGAACGTGAATAAAGTGGAGACCGCCGTCCGGCTCATCCATAAGCCGACCGGCATCGACGTCCGCTCTTCAAGCGAGAGGAGCCAGCTCGCCAACCGCGAGAAGGCGATGCAGATACTCACCGCCAAGCTCGACCTTTTGCATGAGGAGGAGGAGGCACGGAAGCATGCCGCGGAGCGCAAGGAGCAGATAGGCACCGGCGACCGCTCGGAGAAGATACGCACCTACAATTACCTGCAAGACCGTGTGACCGACCACCGGCTGAAGGAATCCTGGCACAACTTGCCCAAGATCATGGCGGGCGGCATAGGCGACATCGTGGAAGCGCTTCAGGCCGCGGCCGCCGCGGGCGGCGTGGGCGCGGCATCGGACGAGGAGTAAAGAAAATGTAAGGCGCTATACAGGGGACGCGGGGTGTGTGATTTTGGAGCGTGCGCAAGGGCGACGGCCCGAGCCAGAGCAAATTTCCAGCAGGAAATTATGCGGCTCTAAAATCACACACCCCGTGGTCCCGATGCGCCGATGCTTGCATCAAAGCCCGTTTCCAGGTAAAGTAGCCCGATAATGACTGAAGTAAGCAACACGGCAGAGCTGAAGCGCCTCTTCGATACGGGGGCGCATTTCGCGCAGGTGAAGAGCCGCCGGCACCCCTCTATGAAGCCGTTTTTGGTGGGTACGAAGGGCCGCCAGGAGATCATCGACCTCGTGAAGACGACCGAACAGCTTGAGGCCGCAAAGGCTGTGATGGAGGCGCTCGCCAAAGAAGGGAAGACGGTCCTCTTTGTCGGCGGGAAAGTCGAGATAGCGGCGCTCGTCAAATCGGCGGCCGAAAGCATCGGCGCGCCCTACGTGGCGGCACGCTGGCTCGGCGGCACCATCTCCAACTGGACCGAGATCAAGAAGCGCATTGACCGCCTCGCCGAGCTCCGCGATATGGCGGCAAGCGGCGCTTTGGCCAAGCAGCACACGAAGCTTGAGCTCGTTATGATCGGACGCGAGAAGACGCGCCTGGAGACGCGCCTCGACGGCATCACCACGATGACGAAGAAGCCGGACGCGCTCCTGGTCGTCGACACCAAGCACGAGAAGCATGCGGTCAAGGAAGCGAACGATGCCGGCATCCCCATCATCGCTATCATGAGCTCGGACTGCGACCTCAAGGAGGCGGCATATCCGATCGTGGCGAACGATACGTCGCGCGAGACGGTGAAGCTCATACTCTCCGAGCTCGCCGAAGCGTTTTCGAAAGGGCGGACAGCCTAAGGGACGGCCGCGGGACGCGGCCGTGTGTTATTATCTTTTCATTCACCATGGAAATCACGACTGAGATCATTAAGGAATTGCGGGACAAGACGGGCGTATCCGTCATGCAGTGCAAGAAGGCGCTCGAGGAAGCCGGCGGCGACCTGGCGAAGGCCGAAGTCATCCTGAAGAAGCGATCTTCAGAGGCGGCGGAGAAGAAGGCGGAGCGCTCGCTCGCCGCCGGCGCGATCGGGAGCTACGTCCACGACGGAGGCATCGGGGCGATGGCCCTCCTTTCCTGCGAGACCGACTTCGTCGCGAAGAATCCGGAGTTCGTCGCGCTTGCGCGCGACGTGGCGATGCAAGTCGCCGCGACCGACCCGAAGTACTCGACGATCGATGAGGTTCCCGAGGAAGCAAGGCGCGCCGCGACCGAGGTGTTCCAGAAAGAGGTCGCCGGCAAACCGGCTGAAATGCAGGCGAAGATACTCGAAGGGAAGATGACGAGCTATTTCCAGGACCAGGTGCTCCTCGACCAGCCGTTCATCAAGGATGAGACCAAGACGATGCGCACCCTCCTCAACGAGGCGACGCAGAAGTTCGGCGAGCGCGTTGAGGTAAGCCGCTTCGCGCGCCTCTCCGCCCGCTAGAGCCGTGGCCTACCTCATCTTCATCCTCGTTTCGCTCGCTCTTCTCGTCGGTTTTCTCGCGCTTACGCAATACGAGGAACGGCGCGGTTCCCGTTTCTTTGCCGGCGAACGGGCGCAGCTCGACCGCCAGGCCGCGCGCGTGGAATTCATCTTCGCGCACGTCGACCTTGCCGCGTTCGCGCGAGACGAGGTGCGCCGCATCGCGAGCCGCATCGGGCATGATACCGTGCACCTCTCACTGCAAGCCGTGCGCATGCTGGAGCGAGTCCTCACGCGCCTCGTCCGGGACTTGCGCACGCGGCACGATATCGACACAACGCCGCGCGAGAGTTCACGACCGTTCGTGAAGACACTCTCCGACTTCAAGGATCGTTTGAAAGCGAGCCGTCCGGAGGTGCCTGATGTGCACGAAACGACGCTCGGGTAGGGTAGGGTATCTGCATTCTTCATTCATTGCCGAGATAAGTAAGCTTGTCTTCGGCTCGTTCGTTCGTACAAGAAAATATGATACTTTTCTTGTACTCTCTCATTCGCCGAGATAGCTCAGTTGGTAGAGCAGCTCACTTGTAATGAGCAGGTCGTCGGTTCGATTCCGACTCTCGGCTCCAGAAAATCTACAAAAGATTGTTCACATTGAATACCAGGTCTTGGTCAAGAGGTGGTATTATTCCCGTAATGGAAACACGTCTTTGTCACTCCTGTGGAGTATCTCTCGAAAAAAGGCATCAATATAAATTCTGTTCCAACCAATGTCAGTCCGACGGGCGCTATAGAATGTTTAAGGAAGAATGGCTTGCGGGCAAGCGGAAGGTGATCACTAAGAATATTTCCCGCTACATAAAGAGATATCTTTTGGAGAAGAACGGAGAGAAGTGTTCACTGTGCGGATGGAACAAGAAACATCCTGTCACCCAGCGGGTTCCGTTAGAGGTGGATCACCTGGACGGCAATGCAGATAATAATTATGTCACGAATGTAAGACTTTTGTGCCCAAACTGTCACGCCCTTACCCCACTATTTCGTAATCTGAATAAAGGAAATGGCAGGGCCTGGAGGAAGGAATATCTTAAAAAGAAGACCTAATTAGGTTTCAGCAAAAATGCCCACAACTAGACTTCTCAAAGTTTAGAAGTTGTTGTGGCGAGCGCCCCCTTGGGGAACTGTTTTTCCAGTTCTTCAAGCGATGTAAAGCCGTAAGATTTCTTGCCGTTCACCACGAACGCCGGGAAAAAGGTCAACACCTGGAACGACACCGATCTCAGGCTGATTTTTGAAAAGATGTTCGATAATCTTGAAATCGGCTGTTCAAAAAAACATTGACAAAACCCGCGCAGACCTCGTTTTTGAATATACTTTGGCGTTTTCCTGACACCGTTCTA
>JAKAGD010000077.1 GCA_021817685.1 bacterium | reverse complement strand
TTTGCTTAGGCATCGTGATATCGGACGGGACCGGTGCGGGCGAATATTCAGTCCAGACGCCGCCGTTCTCGTCGCAAGCCACGGCAGTGGTCGGCGTAATGTTTTTCTGCGGGCAATAGTCCTCGTATTTCGGCGCCGGATACGCGAGCGCAAGAACGACGGAGAAGAAGATGTTAAGAATAACGACAATACCGAGTAAAAGCGCCCAACGAACGAACTTTGGCTGTTGCGAAACGGTTTGTGGTTCCATATGCGCGGATTATACCATAAAAACAATCCCCGCCGAGGCGGGGATTTGCTTATCCGTGCAGGAACACCATTACGTCGCCGTCTTGAACGACGTATTCTTTGCCTTCCGTGCGGACCATGCCCTTCTCGCGGGCGGCGGCGTAGGAGCCGAGTTCCAAAAGTTTGCTCCATTCGATGACCTCGGCGCGGATGAATTTTTCCAAAAAGTCATTGTGGATGGCGGCGCCGGCTACCGGCGCGGTACTGCCGCGCTTTATCGTCCACGCGCGCGTTTCGTCTGCGCCGGTGGTGAAGAATGAGATGAGCCCGAGCGTCTCGTACGCGCCGCGAATGAGCGCGGCAAGGCCGTCCTCGGAAACGCCAAGTTCGCGGCGGAAGTTGTCGCGATCGTCGTCGGCGACGTCGTTCAGTTCCCGTTCCGTCACGGCATCCAGGAAGACGTGCTGCCCGCCGAGCATCTTGATGAGTTCATATGCGCGGTCCGCGCGTCCGTCGGCAAGCTCGTCCAGATTGTGCCCGCCGCTCTTCCGGTTGAGTCCGTACAATATCGGCTTCATCGTGAGCAGATTCAGGTGCTGGACGAGTTTCTTCTCGTCGTCCGTGAGCCCGGCATGGAGCGCGAGTTTGCCGGAAGCAAAAGCCTGCATTAACTTTGCGAGCACGGCGTCTTCAGCAATTGCCGCCTTATCCCCCCGTTTGACGTCGCCCACGATCTTGTCGCGGCGCTTCCGGACCTGTTCCCCGTCGGCGAGCACGAGCTCCATGTTTATGATCTCAATGTCTTTGTACGGCTCCACTTCCTCCGACACGTGCGTGATGTTCGGGTCGTCGAAGAATCGCACTAGCTGGAGGATGGCATCCGTCTCGCGGATGTTCGCAAGGAATTGGTTGCCGAGCCCCTCGCCTTCCGCTGCGCCTTTCACAAGTCCCGCGATGTCCACAAATTCAATTGCCGCGGGGATGGTCTTCCCGCTCTTGGAGAACTCGGTCAGAGCGCCAAGCCGCGTGTCCGGCACCCCGACAACGCCGACCGACGGATCGATGGTGCAGAACGGATAGTTCTCCGCCGGCACGGAGGCCTTCGTGAGCGCATTAAAAAGCGTGGATTTCCCCACGTTCGGTAGACCGACAATGCCGATTTTCAACATAAAAACACTATAAAACGATTCTTCTACTTACGCAAGGAAAGAAACCGCCCGTACTGAAATACCGCATAGAAAATCGCCGTCGCGACGACGAAGAACGCGACCGCACCGCCAAACGTAAGCGGCGGAAGCCAGCCGATCGTGAGGTACGCCAGAAACCACCATGCGGTGAAGACGGCGGCGCTTCCAAGCGCAAAGGAGATGCGTCCGCGGGAAAGCGCCCATGAGACGCCGATGAGGAGCACGGAGAGCGTAATGAGCGTCCAGTAGGTCGGGGAGAGCGCCGGCTGGAGAGCGGCGCGGACAACGTACGCGGCGACGACCAGGCCGAACGACGAGAAAAGGACCAGCGTCATGCCGAAACGCAGTCCGTTCGCGATAATGCGCAGGTGCGCGCGTTCGGCGGCGCTTATTTCCCCGTCGCGCGCCGCACGGACGTAAGCAATCTCGCCCCAGACGGCCGTCACGGCGCCGATGCATGCGCCGAACGCCTGGCAGAAGACGAGGAACGAAATAGTCGCGTCCATATCTATTTCTGCATAAGCGCAGAGAGCTCCACGCGGTACTTCTTCATCACTTCCATTGCCGCTTTTATTTCGCTCTCGCCGCCCTTCTTGCGGCGCTCTATTTCCTCGCCGATCTTCTTGAAAAGTTCGGGGTTCTTCGTGACGAGCGCGGTCATCTGCTCGCGCTGAGCGGGCGGCACGTCCCTCAGCTTCCATTTCGCATACTGATTGAGGAGAAAACTCTGTACTGACATACGGAAAGTATACCACGGGAGGCGCGGGACGCCCCGCGCGCTAGAAGAGCGAACGCATGTGAAAACCGCGTATCGTCCGGGTCGTAAAGTAGAGCGCAATGAGCGACAGGAGCGCGAGCGCTTCAATGTACGCAAAAGAGGTGTCAAAGATGCTGACACCGGAGCGGTAATGCTCCACGGCGGTCGTCCCGAAAAGGAGCGTCCCGTACACCGCAATGAGCGCATTAAGCCAATGGATCCAGTGCACCGCGGGATTCGTGATGCCCGCCGTCACCACCAAGAGCACGGCGGCGGCGACCGCGCCGGTCGTCGTGAGCGGAAGCTCGGCGCCGGTGGATTGCGCGATGATGAGCACCACGGCGCTCACGACGAACAGCACCCGCACATTATCGCCGTGGTAATGCGGTATCCGGTGCGCCCGCGGAATGCTCTCCCCTTCTCCGTTTCCCTCGAAAGTCATGACTCTAGTATACGCCTCCCCGGAGGCGCACAAGTGCTAGAGGAGGATAGTGACCTGACCCCGCGAAACTTCGGCGATGCCGCCTTTGGGCACCTCAAAATGGTACGACTGCCCGTCCGCGGCCTTCACGCGCACCTCTCCCGGTACCAGTTCGGAAACGAACGGCTCATGTTCGGCGAGAACTTGGAACATCCCCTCCTTTCCCTGCGCCGTCACGGAGACCGCCTCCCCATCAAAGAGGTTTTCGCCGACGCGCGCGATCGTGAGATGGAAAGTTTTCATACGCCGCAAAAGGAGCGCGATCCGGCATGTCGCGAGAAAGGGCTCTCGCAGCGCGACGGCGCGAGAGCGAGGCGCGTTTTCAGTAGAAAACGACGCCGTACCTTTCGAGCGATATGCCGGATCGCGCGCATAACTATTTCACATCATCAATCGCCCCTTTCATGTAGAAAGCTTGTTCGGGCTTGT
>JAKAGD010000010.1 GCA_021817685.1 bacterium | reverse complement strand
TCTTTGCGAGCGCATCGTCGCGGGTAAGGAAAGCGTTTGCGTGCTCGCCGAGCGCTATCATCGCCGCGCCGGTCAGGGTCGCGATGTCGATGACGGCCGCGGGTTTGAAGCGTTTCGCATACGTGAGCGCATCGGCGAGCACGAGCCGCCCTTCCGCATCGGTATCCAGCACCTCAATAGTCTTGCCGGAAAGCGACTTCAATATGTCGCCCGGGCGCACCGCATTGTTCCCCGGCATATTTTCGGCGGCGGGCAGGAGACCGACGACGTTCCGTTTCAGCTTCAGCCGCGCGGCGAGCGCGACCGCATGTATGACCGATGCCGCGCCGGACATATCCATATGCATCTCATAAATGCTCGCGGAAGGCTTCAAGTTAAGTCCGCCGCTGTCAAACGTAATTCCCTTGCCGGCGAGAACGAGCGGCGCGCCCTTCCCGCCTTTATATTCCAGTACGGTGAACGTCGGCTCCTCGGTGGAGCCTTTTGCGACGCCGAGCAGGGCGCCCATGCCGAGTTTCCTCATTTCTTTTACGCCGAGCACGGTCACTTTCACCGGCAGGCCTTTCACCGCGTCCTTTGCCGCCTGTGCGAGGAGCGCCGGCGTCATATCGCCGCCCGGCGTGTTTGCAAGAACGCGGCAGGCGTTGACCGCGCGCCCGATCGCCATGCCTTTGTCGGACGATTTCTTCACCTCCGGCGTCGGAGTGAAGACGAGCATCTCTTCGACCCCCGGCCAGCCGTCCTTTGGCTTCGTCTTAAAGTCGGTAAATTCGAAATTCGCCAATTCGAAGTTCTCTGACGCGATCTGTGAGATCCGTTCGGGCGTCACGCGTCCGTGTAGCGCCGCGAAGAATTCAGGCGTCTGCCCAAACTGGAGAGCGAGTTTCTTTATCTTGTAGGTCTTCGCGGCATTGATGATCTCGCGACAGAGTATGCGGAATTTCCGCAGGTTCATTTCCTCCGGCTTTCCGATGCCGAGCTCAAGCGTCTCTATGCCGTCCTCCTTTATGAAGCGCTTCGCGCCTTTTGGTTTGTCAGTGAAGCGCACGCGCACAAAATTTTTTGGCGCGTTCTTGATACTCCCTTTTTTGAGCGTGAGCTTCATTGGTTATTCCTCGACGATGTCCGCCGTGTGCGCGGAGAGGAGTTGGTCGATGCGGTTGATGTCGCGCGGGAAGAGCGTCGCCTCCTTCACGTTCGCAAGGCCGAGCATCTTTTGCGTGAGGCGCTCAAGTCCCATGCCCCAGCCCCCGTGCGGCGGCATGCCGTATTTGAACGCCTGCAGGTAGTATGAGAACTTCTCCGGATCGAGCCCCTTCATCTTGATACCCTCGATGAGGTTCTCGTAGTTGTGGCGGCGCTGGCCGCCGGTCGTTATCTCTACGCCGCGGAACAAGAGGTCAAAGCTCCGCGTATAGCCGGGGTCTTCCGGGTCTTCAAACGTGTACATCGGCCGCTTGGCGACCGGGTAGTGCGTGACGAACATATAGTCGCTCCCGTGTTCGCGAAGCGCCCATTCGGAGAGCCAGCGTTCGTCTTCGGGTTCCAGGTCCGGCTCGTTGCGGTTATCACGGCCGGTCTCTTTGTAGATGAGTTCCAGCGCTTCGCGGAGCTTCATCGTCGGGAATTTCTCCGGCGCTTTCGGCAGGGTCGCGCCGAGGAGCTTGAATTCTCCCGCGCAGTTCATCTCCAACTGCTTGATGAGTGCATGCATGAGGCGCGTCTCCAGGTTCATCAGGTCGCGGTGATCCGTAATGAAGCCCATCTCGGCGTCCATGGAAGTATATTCGTTCAAGTGCCGGGTCGTGGAGTGTTTCTCCGCGCGGTACACGTTGCCGATGGCGTACACGCGCTCCAGCACGCCGACCATGATCTGCTTATAGAACTGCGGCGAGGTGCCGAGGTGCGCGACCTTGTCGTTGAAGTACGGCACCGAGAACACGTTCGCGCCGCCTTCAGCGTCGTCGCCGATGAGTTTGGGCGCCTGGAACTCGGTGAAGCCTTCCAGATTGAGGAATGCGCGGTATGCGTTCGCTATTTCCGCCTGCACGCGGAATATCGCGCGCGCCTTCTCGCCGCGGAGCGTGAGCGGGAGATAGTCCAGGTAGGTATCCAAATTCACGTCGGCGTCCTTCTCAAACGGCAGTTCCTGCGCCTCGGCAAGCACTTCTATCGCGACAGCTTCCAGTTCCAAATTCCCGTTCACGCCTTCGGCGCGCATTTTCTCCGGGCGCTCATTCACGATGCCTTCAATGCGGACGACCCATTCGGGACGGAGCGTTTGTGCGGCGGCGACGGCTTCGGGGTGGTTCGGCAGGCAGACGCACTGCACCTTGCCCGAGCGGTCGCGGATGTCCAGGAACACGAGCTTCCCGTGGTCGCGGCGCACATCCACGGAGCCGCTAATGCTGACCGTCTTCCCTATCTGGCCGCCCAGGTTCACGATAGTCGTTCGTTCCATATAGCGTATAAAATAGCACACCCCGCGACAAAAATCGTCGCGGGGCGGGTGCCGGTTTCCTTATACCGGCGGCAGTGAAAGATCAAGAAAGTTCCTGAAGTTGGCGCCGAGCACGCCCGGGTCGGACTTGAGCACCAATTCCATGTGCGGGCTGTGCTCAATCACCTTGAACATATTGGCGCCGTGCTTGATGAGCTCGGGCGGGCGATCCGGGAAAAATTCCCCGAAACTTCCGCCGGTCTTGAGCATCTCCTGCATCCGCTTGAAGTTCGCCCCGGCTTCCTCCATCGTCATGCTGACGTGGGGACAATCCGAGCCGATGCCCACCTTGCCTTTGCCCATGACGCTGATGGCGCATTCGGCGTGGCGCGCCATACGCTCTAAGGGATTGCTGTCCTTTGGACCGAGGAAAAAACTGATCCCCGGCATCCCGGCGTAATCGATCGCTTTCAGGATCTCATCCGGCAGGTTCCGCGGGTGCGGGCATACCGAATAACAACCCGAATGCGTGGCGACGACCCATATCGGCAGATTTCTCTGACGAATGTATTCCATCGCCTCGAACATCGTGAAATGCCCGGCGTGCGACAGGTCAAGCGTGATGCCGACCTGAGCCATCCATTCGATCACCTTTTTCCCGCGAGTGGTCAACCGATCGTCAACCCTTTCGCTGAGGAAGCCGCCGCCGTATTCGGTGGCGGCGTCGTACGCGAGCGACATGAACTTCACGTTGTGTTGCTGCAGCATCCACAGGTCCGCAAGCGTCAGGTGTTCGGGCGCGTTCTGCAGTCCGAACAGCACACCGATGCTTGCGGCCCTATCCAGATCCTCGCGTATGCGCACTTCGTATACGTTCGGATTGGCGAGGACGGTTTTCTTGAAGTCGTCGTGTTCCTTGATGACTTCGCCGAGATCGCGGACGAACGGCTTGACGCTCGTGAGCTGTGCGAGCTTGAGACGCGGGCGGCTGCCGGGAGCGAATCTCGGCGGCTGCCCCGGCAGGGCGAAGAACGCCATGGAATCGCCGTAGAAACTTTCTTTGGGAAGAGCCATCTAAACCTCCTGTGTGGTTTGGGGTCCCGGAAACCGGGCTGGCTACAATACTAGCAGATTTTATCTAAAAGTCAAGAACCTCTAGGCCACGCCGATGGCGCGCCGTACCTGCTCCATTTTTGCCTCGCTAATGGCGCGGGCCTCCTGTTTCCCTCGCGCAAGCACGTCGTCCACGATGGCGGAATCCTGTTTGAACTCTTCGTATTTCGTGCGCATGGGCGCGAGGTAGCGGTCCAAGTCTTCAATGAGCGCCTCCTTCAGCGCTTTGTAGTTTCCGCGATGTTCGGCGTAGAGAGCGTCCAAATTCACCTCGCTCCGGAAGAGCCGGTGGATCCGGTACACGTTCTCCGGGCGTTCGCCGGAAGAATCCGTGACGATGCCCATCACCGCCTTTGCAAGCTCATCGCGCGTGCCGAAGAGCGGGATGACATTCCCGTAGCTCTTGCTCATCTTCTGTCCGTCCGTGCCCGGCACGACCGCGACTTCCGGCATGATGTACGGCTCCGGTAGCGTGAACACGTCCGTCTTGTAGGTACGGTTGAACTTCTCCGCCGTGTCGCGCGCTATCTCTATATGCTGTTTCTGATCCTGCCCTACCGGCACGACTTTCGCATCGTACAGGAGGATGTCGGCGGCCATCAGCATCGGGTAGTTGAATGTCCCGACGTTTATCTCTTTGTTCTTGGCTTCCGCATCTTTGAACGCATGCGCGCGCATGAGGTACGGCATCGTGGTGATGGTGTCAAAAATCCATGCGAGTTCGGTGTGCGCGGGCACGTCTGATTGTTTGAAGAACACAACGTCGTCCGGATTGAGGCCGATGGCGAGATACGCCATCACGATCTCGCGCGTACGCTCACGCATCTCCTCGGCATCCTGCATCGTGTTCAGGGCATGGTAGTCGGCGACAAAAATGAACGGGCGGTACTTCCCTTCCTTGGTCAATTCCACAAACTGGCGCATCGCGCCGAAGTAATTGCCGATATGCAGGTCGCCGGTCGGTTTGACGCCGGAGACGAGAACAGGTTTCTGGTCGGTCATGCGCTTACGATATCACGCGGGAAGCTCTTCCGCATAGCGTTTGGCGATGTTCTTCATAAGCCCGGGACCGTTGAAGACCATGCCGGTGACGAGCTGGACGAGGTCGGCGCCCGCGGCAAACTTCGCCAGCGCGTCTTCCGGCGTGAAGATGCCGCCGGTGCCGATGATGGTGAATCGTTTTCCGTATTTTCCCCGTGTCTTTTTAATGAGTTCGTTGGAGAGCTTGAACGTCGGTTCGCCGGAAAGCCCGCCGCGGAACTCCTTCGGCGCATCTTCCGGGTACGCAAGGTCGTCGTAGTTTTTATTCAAATTGCCGATGATGACGCCCTGCATCTTGTTCTCGTCGGCAATGGCGAGCAGTTGCGCGAATTGTTCCCACGGGACGTTGATGGGCATCTTGAGATACACCGGCTTTTCGCACGGTATCTCGCGCAAGCGCGGCAGAAGTTGCGCAAGGAGTGCGGGCTGGATGAACGTTTCGCCGGTGTAGGCGTTCGGGCAGGATATGTTGATGGTGTAGTAATCGCCAATGCCCGCTTCGTTCAATTTCCGAAATGACTCCTCGTAGTCGCGGATGCCGGCCTCCACATCCGTGGATGCCTCGGGGATGTTCGTACGAGCGATAGAGACACCGAGTACGAATCCGGGAACGCGCGGCGTCCTCTTCATTTTGGCGATGAGCGCGTCCACGCCACGGTTGCGGAGCCCCTTGTATACGACAAGGCTTTTGTTGCGGATGAGCCGCGTCATGCGCGGTAGCGCATTGCCCTCGCACACCTGTGCGGTTACCGAACCTATCTCCTCTCCGCCGAATGAAAGTGACGGCAGTATGCGCGTGAGCCGTCCGTCCGCGTCGAAGCCGGCCGAGAGGATGACGGGCGTGCGGTAGGTGATGCCGTCGACGGTTTTGCTAATAGCGGGTCCGCGATAGCCGTATAGGAAATTAAAAAGCCAGCGCAGGGGCGCGAGGCGTCCGGAGAATTCGCCGAGCGCAAGGAACAGATCGTGGACGGTATCCGGACTCATTTTGAAGAGTATCGGTTTAAGCACGCGACGATACAGAAAATCCATGTGCGCCGGGAAGGATTCGAACCTTCGTAGGGCTATGCCCGACAGGTTTACAGCCTGTTGTAATTGACCACTCTACCACCGACGCATGATGGCGAACCCTCTCACTATAACGGATTTACGGCTTATTTCAAAACGAGGACAAGGACGCCCTGTTTGCCCTTGCGCACAAGCGCATACCCCTTTGAGAGGTCGCCGTTATAGATCTTCTGGTCGGGATCGGTGATGGTCTGTCCGGAAAGCGTGATGCCCTTCCCTTGGATGAGCCGACGTGCGTCCGACTTGGAAGACGCGAGTCCGCCCGCGACAAGCGCGTCAGCGAGCGGCGAACCGTCGGCGACGTCTTTCTTGGTGAGGGTGACGGACGGCGCTTCGTATAGTGCGACCTGGAGCGCTTCGCGCGAGAGCTCGTGGAACGGCGTCGCTCCGAACAGAGCATCGGTCGCGGCGGCGGCCTGCGCAGTCGCGGCCGGGCCGTGCACTATCTCGGTCACGAGCCGTGCGAGCGTCTCCTGCGCCTGGCGCTCGCCCGGATTGCGCTTGTGGAGTTCCATCAGCACGCCGATCTCATTCAACGGGAGGAAGGTGTACACCTTCAGGTAATTTTCAATGCCCGCGTCCGGCAGGTTTATCCAGAATTGGTAGAAACGGAACGGCGAGGTCTTCTTGGGATCCAGCCATATCGCATTGCCTTCCGACTTGCCGAACTTTTTCCCGGCGGCGTCAGTCACAAGCGGCATGCCGAGCGCATAGACCTGCTTGCCCGTGCGCTTCCTAATGAGGTCCACGCCGGAGAGGATGTTCGTCCACTGGTCCGAGCCGCCGACCTGCAGATCCACCCCGTACTTTTCATTGAGCGTCAGGTAATCAAGCCCCTGGAGGAGCGCATAAGTGAATTCGGTGTAGGAAATGCTTTCATCCGGCGTATCCAGGCGCTTCTTGATGATGTCGCGCTTCACCAGGTCGTTCACCGTGAAGTGTTTGCCGACGTCGCGCAAAAACGGCAGGAGCTTAACCTTGGAAAGCCATTCGGCGTTATCAACCATTTTAAACGATGCCTTGCCGAGAACGCTCTTCAATTGCTTCTCCAGCGCCCGGGTGTTCTTGGCGACGGTCTTTTCGTCGAGCATTGAGCGCTCGCCTTTTTCCTTCGGGTCGCCGATCATGCCGGTACCGCCGCCCACGACGAATACGAGCTTATTACCCGCGTCGCCGAGGCGCTTCATGAGGAGTACGACGGCGAGATTGCCCACCTGTATGGAGTCGGCGGTCGGATCAATGCCGAGGTAGGCGGTGCGGGGCGCGGAAAGTATCTGTTCCGGCGCGGTAGAAGAAAGCTCAATGAGTCCGCGCGCTTTCAGTTCTTCGGCGAGATTCATGCGAAAACTATACCACTAGCGGGCGAGGAAGAAGAGCCCGATGGCAGGGGCGACGAACCACCACCAGAAGTACGCTTTCGGCGCAAAGAGCGCGTCAACCGCCGGAGTGAAGTTGTACACGAGGGCGACCGGGAACACATGGTACGCGAGCGCGAGCACGAACGCCGCGCCGAGGAATGAGAGCGCGATAAGTCCGAATATGCCGATGTAGAGGAAGTCGGAAACGACGACGCGCCGCAATATGATGTAGAACGCAAGCGTGAGCCCGGCGTAGAGGCCGGCCTGTGCAAGAAGCGCGGTCATCGCCGGCCCTGTCGGCAGGAATGACATGTACGGGAACATCATGTAAAGCGCGTAGGCGCAGTAGAACGCGAGCAGGACGGCGACGAGCTGTCCGCGGCCGATGTACCACGCGAAAAGAAAGAATATTGAAACCAGGATGATGACGATGAGGAAGTCGCTCGCGGAGTTCCAAATAGTGAATGCGTAATGCGTCGCAAGCGTGTTCACCTGGGCTATCGCACCGGTGGTTGAAGTGGCGGTCATGCCGCTAGTATATACCCCTGAATCCTAGAGTCCCTCGGTTTTCAACTCCTCCACGGACTTCTTGGCTTTGCCGGAGAGCTTATGCGGGAGCGCGACTTCCAGGCGGATGATGAGGTCGCCGCGGCTTCCTTCCATCGGGATGCCCTTGCCGGCGACGCGCAGGAGCTCCTCCGCCCGCTTCATGACGGGGATTTTCACTTCCAGCGTCTTCCCTTCCAGGCTTTCTATGGAAACGGTGGTGCCGAGCAGTGCGTCGGTGAGTTTGACCGGCAGGTTCATGACGAGGTTCGCGCCGTCGCGGCGGAAGGTGGCGTGCGGCTTCACGTGCACTTTCACATACAGGTCGCCTGCCGTGCCGGCCTTGATAGCTTCGCCCTGCCCCGGCATGCGGATCATCTCGCCGTTGTCTATGCCGGCTGGGATGTTTATTTTGATTTCTTCCTGCTTGCGGTGGACGCCGTGGCCTTTGCACTCGGGGCACTTCTCCTTCGGTATCTTGCCGGTGCCTTCGCAGGCGACGCAGGTGCGTACGCTCGTAAATTGGCCGAGGATGGAATTGCGCGTCTCGTGCACGCGTCCGCTGCCGTTGCAGGTTGTGCAGGACTCCAGTTCGGTGCCGGGCTTGGCACCCGTGCCCTGACAGAGCGCGCAGGTGGAGACCTTCGTGATGAGAACGGTGCGGGTGGTGCCAAAGGCCGCATCCTTGAATGGGATCTCCAGGTCAATGGAAATGTCGCGGCCGCGCGGTGCGCGCGCTTGGCCGCGCGTGCCCCCGAACATATCGCCGAAGATGTCGCCGAAATCGAACTCCACGCCCCCCTGACCGAACCCCTGTTGGAACTGGGAGAAATCAAATCCGCCGAACGGATTCCCGCCCTGGCCTCCGGCGCCGGGATGCCCTCCCGGGAATGCCTGTCCGTACGTGTCGTATTCGCGGCGCTTCTTGTCGTCGGAAAGCACCGAGTACGCCTCGGTGATCTCCTTGAATTTGGACTCGTCGGTGCCGCCCTTGTCGGGGTGGTACTTGTGCGCGAGCTTGCGGAACGCTTTCTTGATGTCGTCTTTGCTCGCTTTGCGGTCTACGCCGAGCACGTTGTAATAATCTTTCGCCATATGGTGTTGCCAGTATACGCTTACTGCTTTTTGTATGCAAAAAATGAAACGACGCAGAGTTTCCCCTGCGCCGGTTGTGTGTCTTCAGGACGGTTCCTTATGGATGGAAAACCGTCTCGACAGCACCTGAGGTCGCCTTTGCGAGCATCTGAGTAATGCCTTCGTCAGAGGCGTAGGCCGCGAAAGCAAGGCATGCGACGATTGCGAAGGCAGCAGCAACGTATTTCATAGACTTTCCTTTCAGCGGTCTGGTTATCGGGAACTACGGCACAGCTGACGTATGTTATACCCGTGCGGCCAATGACTAGCAAGCCTCCCCAGAAAAGAAGACGGCGCAGGGGATGTTGCATCCCTGCGCCGCTGCTTACGTCCCCACACTTTCTTCAAGTCGCGATATTTGCCTTCTTGCGTCTCTGTTCGAGATGAGCAGCATCGCGAGCTGCTATTAGCTTTTTCTCATCCACTTTGTAGTGATACGCGACTGATACCAGCATCGACCGATGGGGCAAGCGCTCGGAAGTTTCCCAGCGATCGATAGTAGTCAAAGTGCAAGGAATTTTCCCTGCAGCTTGAGCCTTTGTGAGGCCTGCATGCTCCCTTGCGGCACGCAGTAATTCTCCGAAAGAACCCCTGTCCATGGATTATCTCCAAAGTTGATCGGGCTTATTTATAACATATTATATAAACAGTAGCAAGCCCCGCGATGCGGAGCATCGCGGGGCTTGGGGGTGAACTGTTTTAAAGATTACTCTTTCTCCTTGAACTCGGCGTCGGTCGGACCACTAGACGCGCCGTCAGAACCTGGCGCGTCGGGCGAACCGCCTTCGGCGGTTTTAGCCGGCTCGCCACTCTTCGCCATCGCCTCCCCTATCTTGGAGAGCGCAGATGAGAGCGCTTCCGTTGCCGACTTGATGGTGCCGGCGTCTTCGCCCTTGTGTGCGGTCTTGAGGGCGTCAATCTTGTCCTGCACCTCCTTCACCACTTCCGCGCCGGCTTTCTCGCCGTGCTCCTTAATCGCCTTCTCGCCGGCGTACACCGCCTGATCGGCCATGTTGCGCGCTTCCACGAGCTCCTGGCGCTTCTTGTCGTCTTCCGCGTGCGCCTCGGCGTCGTTCTTCATCTTCTCAATATCTTCCTTGGAGAGTCCGGTGGAGCCTTCAATGCGGATAGACTGCTCTTTGCCGGTCGTCTTCTCTTTGGCTTTGACGGTGAGGATGCCGGACGCGTCCACGTCGAACGTCACTTCTACTTGCGGCATGCCGCGCGGGGCCGGCGGGATGCCGTCCAGCATGAATTTGCCGAGCGACTTGTTGTCGGCGCTCATCGCGCGCTCGCCCTGCGTGATGTGGATCTCCACCGACGGCTGGTTGTCGGCGGCGGTGGAGAATGTCTGCGAACGGCTCGTCGGGATCGCGGTGTTGCGCTCGATGAGCTTGGTCGCGACGCCGCCCATCGTCTCAATCGCAAGCGACAGCGGAATCACGTCCACAAGCAGGATGTCCTTCACGTCGCCCTGCAGAATGCCTGCCTGAATAGCCGCGCCGATGGCCACCACTTCGTCCGGGTTCACCGTCATGTTCGGCTTCTTGCCGAAGAACTTCTCCACGGCCTGCTGGATGGCGGGCATGCGGGTCTGACCGCCCACGAGAATGACCTCGTTGATTTCCGGAATCTTGAACGGCGACGCTTCCATTGCGCGCTTCGTGATATCCATCGCGCGCTGGATGAATTCCTCCGAGAGTTCCTCGAGCTTGGCGCGGCTCATCTTGATGAGCAGGTGGCGCGGGCCGCTCGCGTCCGAGGTGAGGAACGGAATGTTGATTTCCGTTTCCATCGCGCTTGAGAGCTCGATCTTGGCCTTCTCGGCGGCTTCATCCAGGCGCTGGCGGGCGAGCGCGTCGCCGCGCACGTCTATCCCGCTTTCCTTTTTAAATTCGTCCGCGAGCCAGTTGATGATCTTCTGGTCAATGTCTTTGCCGCCCAGGTGCGCATCGCCATCGGTGCTCTTCACTTCAATCACGTCGCCGCCCACTTCCAAGACCGAGATATCGAACGTGCCGCCGCCGAAGTCGAACACGGCTATCTTCTCATCCTTCTTTTTATTGAATCCGTATGCGAGCGCCGCGGCCGTCGGCTCGTTGATGATGCGGAGCACTTCCAGTCCGGCGATCTGGCCGGCGGCCTTGGTCGCACTGCGCTGGTCGTCGTTGAAGTATGCCGGGACGGTAATGACCGCCTGGGAGATCTTCTCGCCGAGCTTTGCCTCCGCATCGGCTTTCAGCTTGCCGAGTATCATCGCGGAAATTTCTTCCGGGCGGTACCACTTCTCCGTCATCTTGACCTCGATGCCGCCGCTATCGGTCTTGCGCATCTCAAACGGCACGGACGCCTTGTCCTTCTGTACCGCCGGTTCGTCAAAGGAATGGCCGATGAACCGCTTAATTTGGAAAATGGTGTTGAGCGGGTTCGTCACCGACTGGCGCTTGGCCAAGGTGCCGACGATGCGCTCGCCGGTCTTCCCCACCGCGACAATGGACGGCGTGGTGCGCGCGCCCTCGGCGTTCTCCAGAACGCGCGGTTCGCCGCCTTCCACGATAGCCATCGCGGAGTTCGTGGTGCCCAAGTCAATACCAAGGATTTTTGCCATAGGATAATAATTAAAATTAGCTGTAATTCGATTCTACAGAAAATGCCGCTCCAAATGCAACTAGTTCGCGAAATGCGCCACGCGCACCTTCGCCGGACGGATGACTGACCCGTTCATACGCCACCCCTTCTCTAATACAGCGGTAATTGTATCATCTTTCGCTTCGGAATCGGCCGTATCCTGACCGAGCGCTTCGTGGAACGCCGGGTCGAATTTCTCTCCGACTTTCCCGAGCTCCTCGAGCCCGAGCGCCGCGAATGCGCTCTCTAACTGCTTGGCGATAGCCATGAATCCTTCCGGCAGTTCTCCGTGCTCTTTGGAGCGCTCGAGCGCATCAAAGGCCGGCAGGAGCGTCTCCACGGCCCCCGCTTTCCCCTTCAACTCGGCATTCTTGCTCTCGGTTTCAAGCCGTTTGAGCAAATTCACATAATCAGCTTTCGATCGCTGCCAACCGTCCATATATTCCTGCTTTTCTTTGCGGCAGGCCGCAAGTTCGTCGCGAACTTTCTTCACTTTCGCCTCGGCTTTTTCCTCCCCCGCCTCTTCAGCGTCGGGCAGAATGACGCTCTCCGGCTCTATGTCATCTCCTTTCCATTCCATGCACCCACTATGCCCGAAATATCGAGGCGGGTCAATGAAATGCGAACGCCGCTCTCCGGGCGGCGTTGGACTGAGTTAAGAAAGTATCGGATCAAGGAACATAAGCTCCCGATTCAGTTCGCAAAGGAACTCGAGGAGCCGCTTTCTTTTTTCGAGCTCGAGTCGATCCCAGTAGGCCAGCAGTATCTCCTGCTCCTTTACGCCGCGGACGCCGCTGCAGATCGTCGGCTGCAAGTTCTGCAGGACGCTTCGAATGAGGAGCAACGTCCTGCGTTCGAGCGCCTGGGGAACCACCCCGTGCCAGTCGCAGGTCCTGCGTATCGCCCAGACATCCCTCTCTATCATGGAAACGATGGAAGCGGTCGTGATCATATCCCCATCGTCGTCGAACATTTCTCGTATCTGGTCGCTATTCATGGTCCCCTCGCTTGGTGAACTAAAAAGTCTTCTTGTGGAAGACCGCCTGCGGGGAACAGTACAACGCCGGGGGACGCCTGACAAACCCTCTGCCCGCACAGGCCGGGGAAAGCAGAAGCCGTTCGTTTTTTGGCTAAAAAAAGAAAAGGGCGGAAAGGTTCGCCCTTTCCGCCCGGTGCGCTGAACTTCACGGAAGCATCTGTCGCCAGTGGCCGGTTTCCATGTTGTCGAAGACGCGTGGCGGGCTCTGGATGACGCCGCTCACGATGACGATCTCGTCTTCGGTAAAGAAGAACTGCCCCAGTCCTCCCCTCCATTGCGGGAACCCATGGTCTGTCCACCACTTTGCGGCGACCGGATTATGCCGCTGAAGGATCTCCAACGCCTGCCTTTGCGGCACGATGACGCCGCATTTCTTGACCTCGACATACTCTTTGGTCAGAACGTCCTTAACCAGGCCGGCTGGATAGCCGATGTACGGATAACAGGGCAACGGCTCGTCCATCACCCATGCTTCCCGGATCTCAAGCGGTGCGCTGCCGGCCGGCGTTTTGATTATCAAAATACGGCCGGTTGCTTCTTCGACTTTAGCTTTGGACACGATTATGTCTCCTGGTGATGTGACAGAACAGATTTATGGTCGAGCGCGGGACTTCTTCCGCTCCCGAATCTCGGCATTGACCGCTCTCAGTCTCGCCTGAAGGGTCGCCAACCACCGCTCGGTGCTCTTTCTTTCTCGCGGCTTCATTGGCTTCATCGCAAGGTCGTTCTTCACTTCCCTGATCTGGAATCTCAGGTTTTTCTGGTCCGCATAGGGACCGCCGCTTCCGGGTTGCATTGCTGGCATGCATTATCTCCTTCGGGGAACAGCTCCGTTCTGCCGCAACCTTACTTCAAAAAGGATTGAAGTCAATTCCCTTTCGCGGGCGGGGTTAGC
>JAKAGD010000076.1 GCA_021817685.1 bacterium | reverse complement strand
TGCAGAGGCCCGGTGCCGGCTCCGTATAGGAGGGAGCCGGGGGTGAAGGAAGACGCTCCGGTGCCGCCGGAGGTGATAGGGAGAGCGGTTGAGAGCACAAGAGAGGTGGCGGCAAGCGTGCCGGTTGCGGTGATGTTCGCGGCCGCGAGATCACCCGAGAAAAGCCCGTTACCCTCCACCGAGAGCACTTGCGGTGGCGAGGTGGTGCCGATGCCGAAATTCCCATTTTGCGATAAGAAGAGCGAAGAAGTCGCGGTGAGGTCGGTGCCGGCGGCGTTATAGAAAGCGAGCTGGCCCTGTGCGCCGGAGCCTACACCGCCGCTACCTCCGCCGCCGCTCACGCAGACGCCGTTCACTGCAAAGCAGCCATTCGTGAGGTTGATACCGCCCGTCGAGCTGAAGGTGCTCGTAGCGATGCTGAAATTGATGCCGTTCGTATTGCCTATCGAAAGGAACGTTCCAGGCGTCGTGCTGCCGATGCCGATGCTCCCCTCGACGAGGAGGCTGTTGGCCGGCGCGGCGACGTTGTAGTCGGCGCCGATGGTCGCGCCGCCCGAGACCACGAGCCGGGAGAGCGGCGAAGTGGTGCTGATGCCGACGTTCCTCGTCGAGGTCGCATAGACGAAGCCATTCGTATCGATGGCGAACGATCCCGCGAAAGTACTCGTAGCGGTGGTGGAGGTTGCGGCGAAAGAACCTGCCGTTACGACCGGCCCGAGCGTCGCCGTCCCGGAGACCGCGAGTGGACCGGTGATGGTGGTCGTCCCGATAGTGAGCGAGCCGGTGATGCTCGCGTTCCCGGTGATGGCGAGCGTACCGTCGACAGTGGTCGTCGCGAGCGTAGATGCGCCGCCCGTGATGCTCGTGAATGTCGCCGTACCGCCTGCGAGGCTGGTGAATGTGCCGCTGGCGGATGATATCGATGTCGCATCCGTCACAGATCCCCCGTCAAACGTACCGCCCTTGAAGGTGCCGTTGTTCACTGTGAGATCCGAGAGGTTCTGGATCATGTTCATGTACTGTATGGTCGTCGCATTCGTCGCTCCTTGCGCCGCGACCGGCTGGATCATGCCGGCAGTCGTGGAAAGGATGTCGGAGCGGAGCGATGCGAGTGCCTGATCGAGCGCGCTCTGCGAGACGCCCTGCACGATGGTCGTATACGTCGGATACGTGTTGACGGTCTGATGGAGAACCGCCTGTGGCTGGAGCGATGCTGCCAGAGTTGCCACGGCGAGAGGAGTAGTTGTCGCTTCTGGGGTCGCTAACGGCGGCCGCATCAGAACAGGGGCAGTCGATGTCGCCGGTTTGAACAATAATGCCGAAAGCGAATCCTTGGTGGTGCCGAAGAATGCGTGTACCGCCCGGTACACGGACAAAGCTGCTTGTTCCCCGGCAGACAGGGCCGGCTGCGCCGCGGTCGCAACCGCAGCGAGCGACGAGGAAGGCGTCATCGAATCGAGAGCGGGCGCGCTTTTCCCGAGCGCCCCGAGGTACGCGCCTCTGACAGAAGCAGGGGCGTGCGCAGCGATGCCGGCAATCGCGAGCGCACCCTCCGTCCCCTGATACGCGACACGCCCGGCGCTTTCCACGAGGGCGAGGTACCGATCAGACAGCGCGTTTGTCGCCCCGACGAACGGCTCCGCCACTGCATATTCCGCGCCAAAAACCGCGCGAGCGAGCGCCGGCGCGAGCACTGCCGGTGCGGCGGTCGCGCGCAGGTACGCCGCCGTCGCGAGCGCCGGCACCCGGGCGGTAGCCCCCGCAAGTATCGAACCGGTCGTTCCGAGGAGGACCACCGTCGCGCGAGCGCTTGCCGGAGCCGCCGCCGCAATCCCATACGCCGCGAATACGTCGGCATGTATCGCCGCATGCGCTCCGGTGATGATTGCATTGCCTAACGCGATATCCGCACTCGCGACGATACTCGGAACCGTCACGAGTGCGCCGAGCGCCGCGTTCCCCATCGCGATTTCCGCCGTCTGCAACCCGCCGATGATCGAGCCGTATGCTGACAGCGCCGAAGAGGCCTCGGCATAAGCTCCAGACGCGAGTACGCGACCCGCATTCCCGATAGCGCCGGCGATCTGCGACGGAGTCGTGATGAATGCGTACGCTTCAAGCGCTGTCGCGTACAGATCCCCTGCGGTCACTGGCGGTACAGACTCAAGAAGCGCAGGGGCGGCGCCGACGGCGATGTTTGATGCATGATAATCCTTCACGAGCAGCGGCGAGAGCGTCGTCGCGTTTATCTGTGCGAGCGGCATCGGCGATTCGTATGCGTCGCGTGCCGACGCGACACGCGCGACGCTTGCCGACACGAGAGCGTCTGCGATGGCGATCCTCGAAACGAGGTGCGCCGGTACGGCGCTGAATGTCTCGCCGAACCCGGAAGAAACTTCTTGTGCGACGATTGCAGCCGAAGCAGCGATCTGCGGCAACGTATCGGTCCGTGCGAGCATTGCACCCGATGCGACGACGACAAGAGCGGTCGAAAGCGCGAGGATCTGCGCACCCCATGTCGCAGGAGCGAGTCCCATTTGTGACACCGGAACGCTCGATGTCAAAGATTTCGTCACCCGGCGGAGCGATTGATGGTGTCTCCGGTACTCCTCCGCTCGCGCATTCGCGAGGTCGCGGGCACGATCTACTTTCCGTACTTTCTGCTTCTCCATGAAGCGCTCGAGTGATGCTCGTTCTACGATCCAACTATGTCCGACTCTTTCTCCGGCTATGTGCCCCGATCGCACGAGTCGCGAAAGATAGTCCGAGGTGTATCCAGAAAGTTCACCCGCATCCTTCGTCGTTATCAAATTTTCTTTCAAAGAGGAGTTCATGTCGGATAGCCGAATTAACTAAATAATAACTTACTATTCCGGCACCCCATACGAGAATGGTGTGGATAAAAATTGTTCCCTTATGTTCCCTTAAATGTATCCGGCCCCGAAAAATGAAGTTATATTTTTGGAAGGAATGAACTGAGAAGAAACCGTATCTCCATCGCTGAGTTCCCCGTGTTCAATTAACACTTCTGTACACAAAGCCACCGCCCATGGCATCCATATCGGAGCAGAAAATGACGATGGACGCTGAGATTGCGTGTTCCAACCCTCGACAGCAATCAGGATACGCTCTGCGACGCCTAAGAGGTCGGACAAACGCAATATGTATGGTCCATAAGCTTATTCCGGTTGCTTC
>JAKAGD010000009.1 GCA_021817685.1 bacterium | reverse complement strand
GAGAGCTTCACAAAATCGGCGGCGTGGAGCCGTTCGCGATAGAGCAGGTAGGCGACGAGCATTTTAAGGAACACATGGTGCGTTACGACAGCAGTTTCGCGCGCGCCCTGCCGCGCGAGCAGATTGAGGCATTTGCGCGCCCGCTTCTTCAAGTCGGTGAAGTTGTCTTCGTCGGAGAAACGATAAGTGTCGTCGTGATACGCAAGGTCCATTTGGTCCACGATGCGCACGACTTCCGGGTCGTCCCGTTTCTTTCCGATGATCTCGCTCGGATTCCTCCGTTCAGCAAGAAGCGGGGAATAAATTATATGGACTTTTAAGTGTTCGTTGATGAGCGCCGCCGTCTCTTTGGCGCGCGGGTACGTGCTCGCAATGATGCGTTCGATGGGGAAGCGCTTGAGGTATCCGCCGACCTTTTCCGCCTGCTGCCGGCCCTTTTCGGAAAGCGCGCCGTCGGCGCCTTGTCGTATATGTTGTGCGTTCAAGAGGGTTTCCCCATGCCGGATGAAGTAGAAGCGCCGGGGCCGCCCGAGCAGGATGACGCCGATGGCGGCAAGCGCAAGGACGACGAAAGGAAGGGGCGACATAGTGCGTCCAGTATAGCCCAGTGGTAGACTCTTCAGTGATGAAACTGCCTTTCACGATGCCCGCGTCGCGTAGCTCCCGCCTCGTACTCGCGGCGCTTGCCGTTCTTGCGGTAGCGGGCTATTTCTTCATTGGGCGCGGGAACAGCCTCGGCGCGACGCTCGCCATTGTCCCGGGCGATTTCAAAGAACAAGTGAGCGTATCCGGCACGGTTACCGCCGCGCAAGATGTCGCGCTTGGGTTTGCGGCGAACGGGCGCATTTCCGGCACGTATGCAACCGTCGGCGAGCACGTGGAAGCGGGGACCGTTCTCGCGGAGACGGAGAACGGCGACCTTGTCGCCGCGCTTGCGCAAGCGCGGGCGAATCTGGCGTCGCTTCAAGCGGGCACGCGGCCCGAGGAACTCGCCGTCGCAGCCACGGCGGTGACGAATGCAAAAGCGGCGCTCGTCGACGCCATACAAAATGCCTACACCACCGGTGACGATGCCGTGCACAACAAATCCGATGTCCTTTTTACGAACCCGCGCACGAGTCCGAAACTTTCTTTCTCCGTTACCAACTCGTCGCTCGGCATGCTCGTGGAACGCGAACGCACGGCAATCGAGCCGGTACTCGCCGACTGGGCTCTGCTCGTCGCAAGGCTGACCAACGACAACGCGATCGACTCGGCGAAGCAGGCCCAGGTCTATCTTGCGCAGGTCTCGGGGCTGCTCGCAGACGAGAACGGAGCGCTCAATCAGGGAGTGCCGGATCAGACGACCACGGCGGCGACGCTTTCGTCCTACGGCACGACGCTCGCGACGGCGCGCACGAATGTGAACACCGTGGCGACGGCGCTCACGACCGCCGCAACGGCGCTTGATGCGGCGCAGAGTACGCTCACGCTCAAGCAGGCCGGTCCGACGGTCGATGCGGTCGCGGCGCAGGAGGCGCTCGTTCGCTCCGCGCAGGCGGCGCTCGCAAAAACCCGCGTGGTCGCGCCGTTTCGCGGCGTCGTGACGCGCATGGACGCGAAAGTCGGCGAGATAGTCGCGCCGACCACGTCGGAAATTTCCATGCAAAGCGACGGCATTTTCCAGATAGAAACATACGTTCCCGAAGTGACCATCGCTCGCGTGGCGATCGGCAACCCGGCGACGACCACGCTCGACGCATACGGTTCGTCAGTCGCGTTCCCCTCGGTCGTCATAGCGGTTGATCCCGCGGAAACGATAAAGGACGGCGTGCCGACCTATAAGACCAAACTCGCGTTCCTTTCCGCGGATCCGCGCATTCGGAGCGGCATGACGGCGAACGTCGTCATGGAAACCGGCGTGTTGCATGACGCCATCGTCGTTCCCGCGGGCGCCGTCGGCGTGAAGGACGGCGTGTCGTACGTTTCGGTCGTTGAACACGGTGCGGCGGCGTTCCGCGCGGTCACCACCGGCCCGGCCCCCGCGCTCGGGCAGGTGCAAATACTTTCGGGCCTTTCCTCGGGCGACGTCATCCTGCTTTCGCCCGCGCCGTAGGCATGTTGTCGCTCACGAACATCCGCGTCGGCTTCTATCTTGCCGTGCGGCAGGTGCGCCGCGCGAATCTCTGGACTACGGGCCTCATTGTGTTCGTGATGCTGCTCACCTTCCTCAACCTCGTGGTCGTCACCGGGCTCTTGGTCGGCATCGTCGCCGGCATCAGCAATCAGTTCCGCATACAGGAGACGGGCGACGTCATGGTTTCGACGCTCGATACGAAAGACTACATCGAGAACAGTTCGCAAATACTTTCTTTCCTGCACACGCTCCCGCAGCCGAAAGTCATCAGCGCGCGCTACCTCGCCGCCGGGACGATCGAGGCGAATTATTTCGAGCGGATCGATCCGAACGAGAAACCGAACAAGACCGGGGCGTCGATAGTCGGCATCGACCCGGTCGCCGAAGACCGATTTTCCAAACTCTCAAGCTACGTCGGGGAAGGGCAGTACCTTTCTCCCTCCGATTACGACGCCGTTCTCCTCGGCCCGCAGCTCGTCGACCGGTATTCGTTCGGAGAACAGCCGGGACTCACCCCGCTGAAGAAGGTGTATCCGGGCACCAAGATCCGCCTCACGATAAACGGCTATACGCGCGAGGTCATCGTGAAGGGGATACTGAAAGTTCCGGCAAATTCGCCTTTGGCCGCGCGCGTGTTCATGCCCGACACCGAAGTGCGCCAGCTTCTCGGACGCACCGATTACAACGTGAACGAAATAGCCGTCCTGCTTGCGCCCGGCGCCGATGCGAACGATTTCCGCGACTTCCTCAAAAGAAGCGGCATCGCCGCGGGAGCGAAGGTGCGCACGTTCGAAGACTCCATCCCGAACGGCGTGGCGGAAGTCCAGAACACGTTCGGTATGATCGGGAACGCCATCGGGTCCATCGGCCTTGCGGTTGCCGCCATCACCATCTTCATCGTCATTTTCATCAACGCCATCACGCGCCGGAAATTCATCGGCATCTTGAAGGGTATCGGCATTTCCGGCGAAGCGATTGAGATCTCCTACATCTTCCAGTCGCTCTTTTATGCGGCTATCGGTTCGGCGCTCGGCATAAGCATCCTCTACGGGTTCCTCGTGCCGTACGTATCCGCGCACCCCATCGTCCTGCCGATCAGTAATGCGATTATCGTCGCTCCACTTAACGGGACGCTCATCCGCATCGGGCTCCTCGTGCTGACGACCGTGGTGGCCGGCTATCTGCCCTCGCGCATGATCGTGCGGAAGAACACGCTGAATTCCATCCTCGGCCGCAACTGATACGTATGATCGAAGTCAAAAATCTCACCAAGACATTCAAAGACGGACCGATCGAAACCCGGGTGCTGAAAGGCATCGACCTCTCCGTCGCCCAGGGAGAATTCATCGCCATCATGGGGCGTTCCGGGGCGGGGAAGAGCACGCTCCTGTACCAAATGTCCCTCCTCGACGAGCCGACGGGCGGCGAGATACGCATTAACGGCAAGGAAGCGCTCGCAATGAGCGAGCGCGAGAAGATGTTCTTCCGCCTCGCCGAATTCGGCTACGTCTTCCAGGATTACGCGCTTCTGCCGGAACTCACCGCGCGCGAGAATATCGCTCTCCCGCTCCTCATGCAGGGCATCTCGGGCGAAGCGGCGGAAGCGAAAGCGGAAGCCGCGCTCGCGCGCGTCGGGCTGGGGAATCGCCTTAATAATCTTCCGAGCCAGCTTTCCGGCGGCGAACAACAGCGCGTTTCCATCAGCCGCGCCATCGCGCACACGCCGAGCGTGCTGTTCGCGGACGAGCCGACCGCGAACTTGGATAAGGAGTCCTCCGCGACCGTGATGGATATTTTCAAAGAGCTCCATACGGGCGGGCAGACCATCATCATGGTGACGCACGAAGAAGAGTTCGCGCAATTCGCCGAGCGCATCATCAAGATAGACGACGGAAAGATCGTTTCTGACATCCGACCATGAGCGGGAAAGCGCTCATCTGGGGCGGAATGTTCGTCGGCTCGGGCATCGGGAGTTCCGTGCCGTATCTCTGGAACGGCGATTTCATGGTCGCGTCTCTCTGCGGCGCCGTCGGCGGACTCCTCGGCATTTACCTGGGATTCAAACTTGCCAAGGCGACCGGCGCGCTCTAGGCGGGGATAACGGTTGCAGTATACCCCCCGGGGGGTATACTGCTGCGTATGAAGCATACTTCCGACTCGGACAAGAAGAAGCTGGTGCGGCGGCTGAAGATCATTGAAGGACAGGTACGCGGCCTCATCATGATGCTCGAGAAAGATGCGTACTGCATCGACATCATCGCGCAGACCTCGGCGGTGAAGCAGGGGCTTTCGAACGCGGAGGATCTGCTGCTCGAGAACCATTTGCAGAGCTGCGTGCATAAACAGATGACCTCCGGGCAGACGGCGAAAGCCGTGCGCGAGGTTCTCAAGGTCTATAAGCTAAAGCGCAAATAACATGGCGACGCAAACGTATCCCGTGCGAGGCATGCACTGCGCATCCTGCGCGAGCATCATAGAGAAATCGCTTCGGAAAGAAGAGGGAGTCCACGCGATAGAAGTGAATCCCGGGACCGAGACGGCGAAGATCTCATACGACGAAGCAAAAACGAACCCGCACCGCCTTTCGAAAAAGATAGAACCGCTCGGGTATTCGCTCGCAGCCCAACCGAGCGCGGCTGATATGGGCATGTCGGAGAGCGAACACGCCGCGCACCTCGGTCTCGCGGAATCCAAAGGCGAGAAGCTCGCCGAGCTCTCCTCCATGCGCGGGCAACTCTTCTCCGCCGCCCCGCTTGCGGCCGTAAGCGTATTCGCTATGGCGTGGGACATCCTTGCGCAGTTCGGCGTCCTGCCGGAGATGCCGCCCGCAGTGCAGGGATTCTTCGATTTTGCGCTCCCGCTCATGGCGACGTACGTGATCGTTGTCGTGGGAAAGCCGTATCTCGTCGGCTTGTACCGCTTCCTGCGCCACGGCGCGGCAAATATGGATACGCTCGTCGGGCTCGGCACCCTGGCCGCATATCTCTACAGCCTCGCCGTATCGATATTCGGCGGATCGCTCAGGGCATTCATCAACGTGGACGCGACCTATTACGACGTCACCATCATCGTCATTACATTCATCACGCTCGGTAAATATCTGGAAGCGCGAGCGAAGATAAAGACCGGCGATGCGATAGAAAAACTGCTCACGCTTCAGGCGAAGACCGCGCTCGTCATCCGCGACGGGAAGGAAACGGAGCTGCCGGTCGCGGAAGTGGTGCACGGAGATCTCATCATCGTAAAACCGGCCGGAAAGATCCCCGTCGACGGCGTCATAACCGACGGTTCTTCCTACGTGGACGAGTCCATGGTGACCGGAGAGCCGATGCCGATACGGAAGGCCGCCGGGGATTCCGTCGTTGCGGGGACGCTGAACACGAGCGGCTCGTTCACGTTCAAGGCGACGAAAGTCGGCGCCGAGACGATGCTTGCACATATCATCAGGATGGTTGCCGAGGCTCAGGGAAGCCGCGCGCCCATCCAGGCGCTCGCGGACAAGATATCGAGCATATTCGTGCCGGCGGTGCTTGTCATCGCCTTCCTCTCGCTCGGGCTCTGGCTCCTCATCGGCGCGGGACCGCTCGGGTTCGCGCAAGCGCTCTCCTTTGGCCTCGTTTCATTCGTGGGCGTGCTCGTCATCGCCTGCCCGTGCGCGCTCGGCCTTGCGACCCCGACCGCCATCATCGTCGGCGTGGGCAAGGGGGCGAAAGAAGGGATTCTCATCAAAGATGCGGCGACTTTGGAGAAGTTGCATAAAGTAGGCGTGGTCGTGGTGGATAAGACCGGCACGATAACGCGCGGGAAACCGGAACTTACCTCGATTCGGAACCTCTCGGACAAGAGCGATGATGAAATCGTCGCTGTTCTCGCTTCGCTTGAAAATAAATCGGAGCACCCCATTGCACACGCTATTACGGAGTACGCGAAAGAGAGATACATTGCTGTTTTACCGGTCGAGCAATTTGAAATGCTGAAAGGGAAGGGCATCTCCGGCAGAGTAAACGGCATCAAATATTTCGCCGGGAATCCGCGCGCCGTCGCTGGTGAACAACGTGGAAGCGAAGCTTCCACGTTGGAGAACGAGACGAAGGAAGGGAAGACGCCGGTCGTTCTTGCCGCGGAGGGGAAGGTGCTTGCGGTCGTGATGATCGCCGATGCGGTGAAGCCCGACGCAGTAAAGGCGGTGCGGGACCTGCACGCGCTCGGCATCAAAGTGGTGATGCTCACCGGCGACGATGCGAATACCGCCGGGTACATCGCGCGGCAGGTCGGCATAGACGACGTGGTCGCCGAAGTACTGCCGGAAGACAAATTGAACAAGATAAAAGAACTTCAGGCGCAGGGTGAGATCGTTGCGATGGCGGGCGATGGCGTGAACGACGCTCCCGCGCTCGCGCAGGCGGACGTCGGCATCGCCATGGCGACCGGGACCGACGTCGCCATCGAGTCGGCCGGCATCACGCTCCTTCACGGCGATATCTCGAAATTGGTGAAAGCGATACGCCTGTCCAAGCTCACAATGCGCGGCATCAAGCAGAATCTCTTCTGGGCGTTCGCGTACAACATCATCGGCATTCCGCTTGCGAGCGGCCTCTTCTATCCGGTGTTCGGCTGGCTCCTCTCTCCGGTGTTCGCGGGCGCCGCGATGGCGCTTTCGAGCGTGTCGGTCGTGGGGAATTCGCTCCGCCTTAAAACCAAAACCATATGAAAACGACGCACCAATTCCGCGTAAACGGCATGCATTGCAAGGCATGCACGGTGCTTATTGAAGAATCGTTCACTGAACTCCCGCACGTAGAAAGCGCGCAGGCGTCGCTCGCCGAGGAGCGCGTTACGGTGACGGGGGAGTTCAGCGGCACGCCGGAGGAGATCGCCGCGGAACTTTCGGAGTTGATACGCCGGCACGGGTACGAGCTCTCGGCGGAGCTCGGCGCGCCGAGGGCGGCATGGGGCGACTTCATCTACGCCGTCCCGATCGCTCTCGCGCTCATCGCGGGCTTCCTGCTCCTGCAGAAGCTGGGGCTGACCTCGCTCATCACGGGTTCTTCGGTCAGTTACGGAACCGCGCTCCTCATCGGTCTCATCGCCTCGGTCTCATCCTGTCTCGCCATCGTCGGGGGACTTGTGCTCTCGCTCTCGGCGGAATCGGCGAAAGAGGGCGCGACATGGCGGACGGTCTCGCTCTTCCATGCCGGCAGACTCGGCGGTTTCTTCCTGCTTGGCGGCCTGGTCGGCGTGCTGGGGAATTCGTTCCACCTCAGTCTCACCGCGAACGTCGTCCTCGGCATCTTCGTTGCGCTCGTTATGCTCATCCTCGGCGTGAACCTGCTTGACGTGTTCCATGTCACGAAGCGGCTCCAGCTCACGATGCCCGTCGGCTTCTCAAAGTTCATTGTGCGCGGAGGGAACCGCGATCATTATTTCGCGCCGCTCCTTATCGGCGTCGGGACGTTCTTTCTGCCGTGCGGATTTACGCAGTCCATGCAGCTCTACGCGCTCTCCACCGGCAATTTCATGCAGGGCGCGCTCACGATGTTCATCTTCGCGCTCGGCACGCTCCCCGTGCTCGCGCTCCTTTCGTTCGGTTCGCTCAACGTTGCGCACAAGCCGTGGAAGGGGATCTTCTTCAAGACCGCAGGCATCGTCGTCATCTCGCTCGCGCTCCTGAATCTCGCAAATGCGCTTGCCATGGCGGGCATCATCGATCCGCTCTTCAACTTCTAGTATGAACACCCGCCTCATCATCTCGCTCGCCGTCAGCGCCGTTCTTATCGGGTGGGCATTCTGGTTCGCGTCTCTCAAGCCTTCCGCGGAAGATTCGGGCGCCGCGGCGCCGACGGCGGCCATCGTGGACGGGAAACAGTTCATCGACATCACTGCGAAGGGCGGGTATTCGCCGCGCGTAGTGGCGGCAAAAGCCGGCATCCCCACGGTGCTTCGCGTGAGTACGGACGGGACGTTCGACTGTTCGGCGAGCGTGGTCATTCCGAAGCTTTCGTACCAAAAAATACTTCAGCCCTCCGGGACCGAGGACATTGAGATAAGCGCGGAGCAGGCGCAAGGCACGCTCCAGGGATTGTGCGGCATGGGGATGTATAACTTCCAGATAAAATTCCAGTGATTTGCGCAGAGAGCGCGGTTTTGCACAGGGGGTCTCCCAACCGTCCCGAAAAGAGTCATACTTACCGTAGCGGACCACCACCCCCGCTTTAACCACTCTCAACAACCTGCATGAAAGGAATGCACAAGATAGAGTTTATCCTCGTCGTCGTCGGCGGCCTCAACTGGGGCCTCGTCGCGCTCGGCAGCTGGATGGGCGGCAACTGGAATGTCGTGAATCTCCTCGTCGGCCAGTGGCCGGTCGTGGAGAATATCGTCTACCTGCTTGTCGGCCTCTCGGCGCTTATGCTCATGTTCTCGCATAAGAAAGAATGCCGCGTCTGCAATCCGTCGGGGATGTGATCTAGTCCCGCTTTGCGGGAAAAGAACCGCCGGCCAAGCGCCGGCGGTTCTTTTTGGGCAAATATGATAATCTGCTTTCATACACGGAGGGGTCGCATAGAGGCCTAGTGCGGCGGGTTGCTAACTCGCTATACGGGTAAAACCGTATCGAGGGTTCGAATCCCTCCCCCTCCGCCATTTAGCGTGCCAACGCGAGCGGGATGATGTGTTTGGCGCCCGCGGCGGTGAGCGCGTCAATCGCGGCTTGGAGCGTTGCGCCGGTGGTGATGACGTCGTCAATGATGACGTAGGTGCGGGCGGGGTCAAGTTCCTGCGCGGCGCCGAAGGCGCCGCGCATGTTTTCAATCCGGGCACGGCGGGGGAGCGAGACCTGCGACTCCGTGTCGCGCACGCGAATCAATAATGACGCAGCAATGGGAATGCCGAGTTCTCGCGCCGCGCGCTTCGCGATTTCCTCTACCTGATTGAAGCCGCGCTCTTTGCGCCGTGTTTTCCCGAGCGGCACTGGTACGACGAGTGGCTTGCGGAACTCGTCATCGGCCTCGCGCAGGTAATCGGCGAGGACGGTTGAGAGCAACTCGAAGGCGAATTCGCTCCCGTGGTACTTCGCTTCGTGTATGGCGGCGCGCACCGAGGCCGCAGAGAAGGGCAGGAGCCCCACGGTCTCCGGGCGCGTGTCTAACACAAGCCGCGGCGAGACTTTCCCCAGAAAGGCGTCCGGCGAAACGTCCCGCAGGATTTCCTCAGCGGAGCGCGGCGGGAAAAGGATGTCCAGGAAGCGTAGCATGGTAGTATTGTTACATGTCATTCTTCAGCGACCTCTTCGCAAAAAAGGAGAAGAGCGTGCTCGGCGTCGACATCGGATCGTCATCCCTGAAGGTGGTGCAACTGCGCAAGGAGCGCGGGCAAGCCATACTTGAGACGTACGGCGAACTCGCGCTCGGCCCCTACGGCGGCTCCGAAGTGGGGCAGGCGACGAACCTCTCCGCCGAGCAGATAACTGAGACGCTGAAAGACCTTTTGCGCGAAGCAAAAGTAACGACGACGAGCTGCGGCGTTTCCATACCGTTCGCACGGTCGCTCCTCACGCTGGTGAAGCTCCCGTACCGCAAAGACCCCCAGGAGCAGAAGACCGTCATTGAACTCGAGGCGCGCAAATACATCCCCGTGCCCGTGAACGAAGTGCAGCTCGATTGGTTCATCGTGCCGCAAGCGGAGCCGGCGCAATTTGCCGATGCGGAATCCGCCGCCCCGACGCGCGAGACGGTGGAGGTCCTCCTCGTGGCGGTCCATAACGACGAGCTCGCGTTGCTCCAGAGCGTCGCCGCCGGCGCAGGGCTCGCCGCGAGTTTCTATGAGATAGAGATATTCAGCACTATCCGCGCGGTGGTCGAGGACCCGGTGAAGCCGGTCATGGTCATCGATGTCGGCGCCGCGTCCACGAAGACCTACGTCGTCGAGCACGGCGTCGTGGCGATCTCGCACGCGATCTCCGTGGGGAGCCAGGACATCACGCGCGCCATTTCTGTTTCCGGGAATGTTTCCATACCGCAGGCTGAAGCGCTGAAGAAGAAAGAGGGCCTCGGTACTGACGGCGCGCTCGGGAGCCCCGAACTCGTGTTCTCGCGCATATTTTCGGAAGTGCGGCGCGTGCTGATGCAGTACGAAACAGGGCACAAGAAGTCCGTCTCCTCCATCATATTCACCGGCGGCGGCGGCGTCACGAAAGAGCTCGGCGCCTATGCGAAAAAGACGTTTTCCATCGATGTGCGCGTCGCGGATCCTTTCAAGAAGACCGAAGCGCCGGCATTCATGCGTCCGGTCCTTGAAGAGATAGGTCCTGAGTTCGCCGTTGCAGTCGGTCTCGCGCTCCGCAAACTGGAAGAGGTCTGATGCCGGGCGGTTTTTTGCGGCGCGCTGATGCCAAGACGGCGGTACTGTCCACAACTGTTCGTACTGCGCGTGGCGGTTGATATATCGCGGGGTATACTAAAAAGGAAATGGCTCTTCCTCCCACGATACCGACTTCATTCGTTCCCCATGCTGCGGGCGCCGCTCCGCAGAAGTTCCGCGCCGATTTCGGCGGCGCGTTCGGTTTCTTCGCCTATGGCGCCCTCGGCATCGTTTTCCTGCTCGCCCTCGGCGTCTTTTTCTACGGACGCCTGCTTGTGGCGGACCGCGCCGCCAAAGATACCGCGCTCGCCAAGGCGGAAGCTGCGATAGATCCGGTGACGGTCGAGGGCTTCGTGCGGCTGCGCAATCGTCTGGACCAGAGCGGGACGCTCCTCAAGAAGCACGTCGCGATCTCGAATTTCTTTGGCGCGCTGGAGACGCTCCTCCCGGGCTCCGTTCGTTTTACTTCGCTCCATCTTGTGCTCGATACGACCGGTACGGCGAAGATCGAAGCGGCGGGCGTCGCGAAGAGCTTCAATGCGCTCGCGGCCGCCTCGACGGCGTTCGCTACCGACGGCCGCATCAAGGATGCGATCTTCTCCAAGATAAGCATCAACAAGGACAACTCCGTGAACTTCGGGCTTTCGGCCGCGCTTGATCCGAAGCTCATCGCCTTTTCGCCGAATACGGATGTGCCGAGCGCGCCCGTAACGCCGGCCGCAACCACCGCACCATGAACAGCCGCATCCTTCCGCTTTTCGCTCTTCTTGTCGCCATCGGCATCTTTTTCATCTACGTGAACCCGACCTGGTCCGGTTCCATCGCCAATACGAAGGCCGCCATTGCGCTCGACAACCAGGCGCTTGCGGCGGCGAACCAGTACGCGTCCCAGCAGAACACGCTCGCTTCCGCGCGCGCCGCTATCGATCCCGCGAACCTGAGCCGGCTCAACGCCTTCCTGCCCGATTCGGTCGATAACGTGGGGCTCATCCTCGACCTGAACGCGCTTGCGGCGCGTTCAGGGCTCTCGCTTTCGAATGTCGACGTGGTCTCGGATAATGCGGCGGCCGCGCAGAATGGCGCGACTGCGGCGGTGCCGTCCGCAACCGCCGTCAATCCGGTCGGCTCGATCAGTCTCTCTCTTTCGGCGGTCGGGACGTACGCCGCGCTCCAAACGTTTTTGAGCGGGATAGAGCGGAGCGCGCGCCTTCTCGACATACAGGACCTCGTCGTCAAAGGTTCGGACACCGGCGTGTACACCTACCAAATGGTCCTGCGCCTTTATTGGCTCCGCTAACTAGAGAGATGCGTATGAAACTCGATTCCAACACCATACTGCTCATCGTCGCCTCGCTCATTGTTGCAGCGGGGGCTTACTGGTATTTCTTTACCGGAACGGGCAATCAGCCGCCGTTGACGACGGACGTGCAGCAGAACGAAGCACAGGCGCGGTTCAGTACGCTTGTGAGCAAGCTCACGCCCATATCGTTTGATACATCGATCTTCTCCGATCCGAATTTTGCGGCGCTGATCGACCTCTCGACGCCGATCGCTCCCGAATCCGCGGGGCGCCTCGATCCTTTCGCCGCCGTTCCCGGAGTAATCGGAAAATGAGTAATGAACTTCCTCGGATTCCTCGTTGATAAAGGATTCCTTTCCGCGAGCGATCGCAAGGAAGTCGAAGCCGATCTGGCCGAGAAGAAGCCGCTTGCGGACGCGCTTGCCGAACGCAATATCTCGCTTGCCGATACGCTCGCCGAAGCGGGGAAGGCGTACGGGCTCCCGACCCGCGTTCTCGGCGATCCTCCCGCCGCGGAGGAGGCGTTGCGCTACATCCCGCTCGATTCAGCGCGCCATTACGGATTCGTGCCGCTCGGCATTGTAGACGGCGCACTCGAGGTCGGCATTACCGATCCGGACAACATCGAAGCATTCGATGCGCTGCAGTTCATCTCGGGGAAGATCGGCATGCCGTACGTAATGTTCCTCATCACGAAGGAAGACTTCGACCGCGTGATCGACGCCTATCAAAATCTTTCGGGTGAGATAGGCAAGGCGCTCTCTGAATATGAGACATCCGCGAAACCGCTCGCGGCCGATGCTCAGTCGCCGTCGGTTTCCGTAGGCGGGGCGCTCTCCGATGAGACGCTGAGCCTCTCCGGTCCGCATGAGGCGCTGAAAGAGGACGCTCCCGTGACGAAGATCGTCTCGACCATTCTGCGTTACGCCATTGAAGGGCACTCGTCCGACATCCACATCGAACCTTCCCCGACGAGAACGCGCGTGCGGTTCCGCATGGACGGCGATCTCCATACGTCGCTTGAATTGCCGGCAAAAGTGCACGAGGCCGTCGTTGCACGCATCAAGATACTCGCCAAACTGCGCCTCGATGAGAAGCGCAAACCGCAGGACGGACGTTTTTCGGCGATGGTGGACAAGCGCCGCATCGACTTCCGCGTATCCACGTTCCCGACCGAGCACGGCGAGAAGGTCGTGATGCGCATCCTCGATCAGTCGGACGCGACGGCGACGTTGGAGTCGGTCGGATTTTCCGGAGCGCATCTTGAACAGATCCGCGAGATGATGCAGGTCCCGTACGGCATCATCCTCATCGCCGGACCGACCGGTTCGGGTAAGTCAACGACGCTCTTTGCGATGCTTTCCGAGACCGATCGCGAGACGGCGAACGTCGTGTCGCTTGAAGATCCGGTGGAGTACCAGATCGCCGGCGTCGCGCAGAGCCAAGTGCGGCCGGAAATCGGCTACACATTCGCGAGCGGCCTCCGCTCCATCCTGCGCCAGGACCCGGACATCATCATGGTGGGCGAGATCCGCGATAAGGAGACCGCCGTGCTCGCCGTGCAGGCCGCGCTCACCGGCCACCTCGTGTTCTCCACCATTCACACCAATACCTCCGCCGGCGCCATCCCGCGCCTCATCGACATGGGCGTGGACCCGTTCCTCATCGCGCCGACCCTGGTCGGCGTCATCGGCCAGCGCCTCGTGCGCAAACTTTGCCCCGGGGCCGGCGCGCCGTTCCCTATAAAGGACAGCATCAAGGAATTCCTCGACCGGGAATTCGCCGATCTGCCTCCCGAATTCCGCAGCAAACTCCCGCCGTTCAAGGAGTTCTAT
>JAKAGD010000075.1 GCA_021817685.1 bacterium | reverse complement strand
CGTACTGTTTCTTGTATTCCTCGAGCAGCGCGCGGGAAGCGCGCGGGAATTCCGGCGGCAGGTCCTCATTATAAGCCGTCAGGAAGTCGGCGAGGGGCAATTTTCTTTCGCTGCGTTCCCTATCGAGGTCGGGGCCTTTCATCGGTACACCATACCACCGATGCCGATCGGGCGCTCTTTTGCGTCCCGCATCCGTGGCGAGGCCGGGAGGGAGAAACCGATACGATTGCCGGCAACCGCCAGTTCAATCCCTGCGCCCAGTCAGTGTCCCGCCATCGGCTGCAGGGCACCGCTGAAGATGCTCGGGTCAGCGGGACCCGTCACGTGGAGAACGCCCCACGCGCCGCGGTCGATGCGCGCGAGCGCGTGGTCGACGAGGATATAATTTCCAGGTTCCAGCAGTTTGAAATCAACGACGGTGGCGCCTCCGGCGGGGACGAGGGTCGTCTGGATGTCGGTCAGGGGCGGGCTCGTAAGCGAGCCCTCGTCGTATACGTGGTCAAAGATCTCGCCGATCACGTGGAAGCTCGAGATGAGATTCACTCCGGCATTGCCGAAGAAGATGCGGACGGTTTGCCCCACTTTCGCTTCCATCGTGCCGGTGCCGGCAAGCGCTCCCGTACGGCCGTTGAAGACGATGTATTGCGGCTTCCCCTCAAGAAACGCGTCCGAATCGAATATCTGCAAGCCCTTCTTGCCGAGCGCGCCGGTGGTATAGAACTCGCCTTGCACGACGTAGAACTCTTTATCCACTTTCGGAAGGCCGCCCGGGGGCTCCACGAGTATCATGCCGTACTGCCCGTGCGCCATATGCACCGCGGGGTCCGGATTCGCGCAGTGATATATGAAGAGCCCCGCGTGCATTGCCTTGAACGTCAAGGTTTTCGTCTCCCCCGGCTTCGCCAGGAGCACGCCGGCGCCGCCTCCCGGCCCGATGACCGCATGAAAATCGATGGTATGCGGGTGCAAACTTGAGGCGTCGTTATGGAACGTCACGACGACCGTATCCCCCTGCATCACGCGCAAGAAGGGACCGGGCACCGTCCCGCCAAATGTCCAGTAGTTCTGGTAGACGCCGGGCGCAAGTTCGCCGATGACTTCTTTTGCGGTAATGTCGAAATGATCAGTCGTTGTCGCCATGCGCGCAATCGGCGGCGGCACGTCATTCGGATTCTTTGCAATATCTGCAACGCGTTCAAACTCATTAAAGTGAGAGAAGAACTTTATGACATTCGCGAAAGGAAGCGAGGGGCTCCCGGCAGGGCCGTAGCTCGTGATGAAAGAGCCGCTCAATCCATGCGGGAGGCCGTTCGGTACGTAGAAGAAGAGCGAGATGCCGACAAAAATCGCGACGAGCAGGAGCGCAACGCGCCGCGAATGCAAATGGCGAAGGATGAGGTACAGCAGTACCGCTGCGGCGATAAACGCAATTGCCAGACCGAGCGTCTGTACGAATACGTATGAAAGAAGCGACGCGAGCGCCATATATATCCTTAGCGTATCATAACGACGGTTACGTGATTGTCTGGTTACGTGTTGGGGCACAGAACTTGCACTCGCGCCTATTCACCCCCCAATTCCTCACTATTTTCTTTGCGAGTTCGGTTCGATTCCTGCGCCCGTCAAAATCCGAGCATCGTCTGGATGGTGTGGCGCGTCTTCGGCCCCATGTAGCCGACCGCCGGAGTGACGCCGTAGGTTTGCTGGAAACGCGCGACGGCGGCCTGGGTGAGCGGGCCATAGTAGCCGGTAACGAGCGCTTCCGGATAGCTGCCTTCATACGCGAGAAATTGCTGGAGATATTCAACCTCTTCCCCTGAAGCGCCCCGAGAGAGGTCTCTCTCGAGAAGAGCAACGGCTTCGGGCGCGCCGGTTGTAGCGTGCGATGCGGATAATGCGTTCAGTTTCGCGCGCGTAGCACCATCGGTAACGCCGGTCTGCGGCAAATTATGCAAGTCCTGGAACTTCTTGACTGATGCTTGCGTGAGCGGCCCGAAATAGCCGGTCGTGAGGCCTGATTGGTGAACGCCCGCCACATTCAAGAGCTGCTGGAGATGGATGACTTCGACGCCCGCGGCACCCCGCGCGAGCGGCTCCGAGAAATGTTCTTCGGCTACATCAGCGACGAGTACCGGGGTCTTTTCTATCTTCACTTCTTCAACTCCCGCGACGGGAGCGAGCGTGACATGGAGCGGCACGGAAGTGCGGCCGGTGCCGTTATAGGCATAGAGGGCATAGTGATAATCGGTGCCGTTCTGGAGCTCGGTATCGGTGAAGGTTTCCGACTTGCCTTGATACAGGGCAACGCCATCGGAAGGAGAAGTCGGATACCCGCCTTGCTTGCGGACGAGCGTGACGCCCGAGAAGCCGATGGTGCCTGGATTATTCCATTCGAACGCTATCTGCGAATCGCCCGCAGAAGCGGCGACCAGGAGCGGCTTCCCGGGTTGAGGAGATGCCGCGCCTCCTCCCCCGCCGCCGCCAGACGAAATAGGCGCGCTTGGCTGCACAGCTATAGGCGATGTACCGGTTGCAATTGTACTCGTCGCTTCTTCCGTTACAGGTGTTAATGATGAAGTAGTTGCAGTCGGTGCAGTCGTCGTGAACGTACGATCGAGCGAGTACGTGATATTCCCGCCCGAGTCCACGACCTTCGCACGATAGTGGTATTTCGTACCCGACGCGAGCGCGGAAAGCGCGACCGAATGCTCGGTGGCGGATGCGCCTGCTGTGAGGCTCGAGCCATAGGCGGTAGTCGTACCGTATTCGAGCGAACCGACCGTGCTTTCGTCGGAGAGCCAGGAAATATGTGCGCCGGTTTCGGTTATAGAAGAAGCGGAAACATTCGTGATGTTGGCCGCAGGGTCGATGAATTCGGGCTCCGCGAGTGTGGCGAAGTCGTAGAGTTCGGACGAGACCGTGTCGGCGGCTCCCGATGGGCGGGCTACGATACGGAAGTAATAGGCGGTCGAGGGAACGAGTCCATGCAGTGTCACCTCGTGTGTCGTTACGAGCGCCGTGTCGTGTGCGCTCTCGGAACCGAGCGTGGCGTTATTGCCGTAGCGAATGAGGCTGTCCGTGGACACGTTCGTTTCCCAGAGTATGGTCACGGTCGAGGTCGAGATGCGTTCGGCGGTAACGGCGGAGAAGATGACGCTGGTTTCGGCAGTAGGAGTTGAGGTGGCGGTTGGCGCGGATTCGGGAGTGGTGGTTGCTGTCGGCTCCGGCTCGGGTTCCGAGGTCGGAGCGGCGTCGGTAGCGAACGA
>JAKAGD010000074.1 GCA_021817685.1 bacterium | reverse complement strand
ATGCCTTCCGACGTGTCGTGCCAGGCTTTGTGCGTGAACACCGTGTCGGTAGAGACGGAGATGATCTCGGCATTCAGCGCCTGGAACTTCGGGTAGAGCTTTGCGAGCTCTTCAAGCTCGGTCGGGCATACGAAGGTAAAGTCCGCCGGGTAGAACACGAGAACGACCCATTTGCCGCGGAGCGATGAAAGCGACAGCGTCTTTACGGTGCCCTGGTGATAGGCCTCGAACTCGAAGTCCGGTACGGACTCCCCCACCTTCACGAGCGACATATGGTCGTGGACAAAATCGTGAAATTCGCCGCAGTGTTCGCAATAGTTGCTTTTTGTTTCTTTCATACGGGTAGTGGTTACGTAGGGGACTATGATACCATCGCGTGCGATGGCAACCAACATACTTTGCATCGCAGGACCCACCGCTTCCGGTAAGTCAGGACGCGCCGTCGCCGAAGCGCTTGCGCGGGGCGGCGAAGTAATTTCGGTCGACTCGCGCCAAGTGTACCGCGGCCTCGACATCGGCACGGAAAAGATATCCGTTGAAGAGATGCGCGGCGTGCCGCACCACCTGATCGACATCCGCGATCCCGAGGGACAGTATTCCGCCGGCGATTTCGTCGCGGATGCGGCGCGGCTTATTCGCGAAATAACCGCCCGCGGAAAGCTTCCCATCCTCGCCGGCGGTACGCACTTTTACTTCAATGCCCTTCTCGGCGGCCTTCCGGCCGGCGTGGATGAAGACCCCGTCCTGCGCGCCGAACTCGAAACGCTCCCCACCGAAGAACTATTCGCACGCGTTCAAACTGCAGATGCGCGCCGCGCCGCTGAACTTGACCCCAAGAACCGGCGCCGGCTCATCCGCGCGCTCGAAATCATACGCGCGAAGGGCGCGGTACCGGCGCAGCCGCTCTCCGCACCGGCCTACGATGCCGAGTGGATTGTGATCAACCCGCCTGTGGAAGAATTGCGCGAGCGCATTGAGGCGCGGCTTAGGAGCGCCCTTTCCCGCGGGCTCGTGGAGGAGGTGCGCCGTGTGCGCGCAGCGGTCGGCGATGCGCGCCTCGCTGAACTCGGCCTTGAGTACCGCACGGTCGGCGAATACCTGTCCTCCTCCGCCAAGGCTACGGAGGACACGGCGCGTCTTAAGGCAGAACTTCTCCCCAGGCTCTCCGCGAAACTCTGGCAGTACGCGCGGCGCCAAAAAGCGTGGCTCCGCAAGCTCCGCGAAGAAAACACTATTGCGGCAACTGCGTCGCACCCGGACAGAAACTGAATCCGAGGTTTTTGCTGGCAAAAAGCGCGTTTATCCAGTAGGTCGCTCCGACATAGTAATTAAGCTTGCACATATCGGCTTGTCCGATGCCTAACGTCTGCATCAAGAACTGCTCGGCTGCGCTGCGCGTCGCGCCGAGCGGCTCGGCAAGAAGCGCGATAGTGAAAGACTGCGCGTTTGTGTCGTAGAAGATATTGAAATCCGGATATGAGCCTGCCTGGCACTTCGCTGGGTCCGTGATGCAGTATCCGAGGTCGCCCGCAAGCAAGTAGCGTCCCGTGTTCGCTGCGTCAGCGATGGTGATGCCATTGTGAATAAAATCTGTCGTAACAACAGTCGAACCGTCCCGAGCGGTAACGGACATACCAGCAGCCGTGCTTGTCGCCGGCGCCCCGGTTCCTGAATCGACCGGTACCGTCACGCTGCCGCTCGATGGAAGCGTAACGGGATTTTGCGCCGTCGGTGCGGTACCTGTCTGTTTTGGGCTAAAGAATGCCCAGAGCATTCCGATGATGGCGGCTGCGACGAGGAGGCTGACTATCCCTATGATGACTCTTTTGGGGTTCATATGTTGTACGTAGAAATGCATTGCGCCTGCACCGAGCTTTTTGCATCTGCCGTCCAGGCGGAGAAACCTTGCTTCTGCAGGACACACGCAGCAGCCGTTGTGCTGCAGTTAAGATTTGCCGCCGCCTGAAGACACTCCTGTACGAGTTTCTGGCTCGCTGCATCGGTCTTGGGATTGCCTCCTGAAAAGGCGGATGCGCAATTGAGATTGCCGGTAACCCCCGCGGCTTGCGAGCAAACGGCGTTGTCGTAGCACGAGCTGTTGCCCTGAAGCGTAACCTGGAACGCCCCCGCCGCGCTCGATCCATTCCCCCATTTGTAATTCTTGTTCACCGTACCGCACGTGCTTTCCGGCTTTGCAAGACACGCGAGCGTATTTGCTTGCGCCGTCGTAAGCGTGTAATTCCCGGCAGCTGCCGCCTGCTGTATCGTTGAGGAATCACACGCCCCCGTTCCAAACGAAAGCGTATTTACCCCCGTCGCTGAGACTCCCGTGATGGACGGGGCGCCGATTTGATTCAGCGTCTGCAGAGAACCCGCTTGCTGAAGGCAGGGGTCACCGTTGCCTTGAATGATGGCCGCCCAGTTCGCCGCGAATCCGGCGCCTGGATCCGGTTTGTAGAGCACGGTCATCACGGCGCTCACGATAAACCACGCCGAAAGCGCGATGAGGATGCCGATGAGCGTGTGCCAGAGGATGGATTTCGCCTGCTCCTTTCCGCTCGCATTCACGGGATTCACCACGAACAGGAATCCGGCCCAGGCAATCATAAGCGGCGCGATAAAGACGATGGCTATCGTGATGCTGAACACGATGATGTTGTTCGCGACCGTAATAAGCATCGTCCATCCCGCCGGACACTGATTGATGGAGGACGGGACGATAGGCCCGAAAAACGGGATCGTTTGCGCCACGGCAATGGCCGGGAATGCAAGCACGGGGAGCGCGCTAGCAAAAAGAGGCGTGCGAAACCGCATATATCGCTATCATACCGCGGGACACTCCCGCGCCGCACAGCTTTCCCCACCGCGACTTTACTGCGGGCCCACCAGGACCGTCGACTACGACTTATCTCCCTCGACTCTCGCCTCACCAGTTCGGCGAGGTCTGGGCACCGCCTCGCTGTTTTCGTCTGCTGACGAAAACTTACTCCGGCGTTCCGATTCCTGGACGCGAGCGAAGAAGTTCGCTCGCTTGGGCCCGCAAATGCAGACCGCCGAAAGGCGGTTTCTGCATTTGCGGGCCCACCAGGAATCGGACCTGGGCTGTCGGTTTTGGAGACCGATGTACTACCATTATACGATGGACCCGATATCAAGAAGATAGCACATAAAACGAAAACCACCCGAGAGGGCGGTTTTCGTTACTTCTTCGCTTCCTTGAAAATAACGCGCTTCTTAAGCACCGGGTCGAACTTCATAAGTTCGATC
>JAKAGD010000073.1 GCA_021817685.1 bacterium | reverse complement strand
TGATCAAGGCCTGCACTTCGGAGAGCTCGTCCTCCAGCTTCTTGCGTTCCAGGCCGGCGAGCTTGGACAGGCGCATTTCCAGAATGGCCGCGGCCTGGAGCACGGAGAATCCGAACTTCTTCTGGAGCGCGGCGCTTGCAGACGGGATGTCCGCCGCCTTCTTAATAATGGCGATGACCTCATCAATATGGTCCAGCGCCTTGCAGAGCCCGACGAGGATGTGCTCGCGCGCCTCCGCCTGCCGCAGGTCAAACTCTGTGCGGCGCTTCACCGCTTCCTGGCGGTGCGAGATAAAGTGCGAGAGCATCGCGTGGAGCGAGAGCATCTCCGGCACGCCGTCCACCAAGGCGAGCATGTTGTAGTGGAAGGTGCTTTCCAGCTCGGTGTGCTTGTAGAGCGCATTCAGCACCGCCTGCGGATGCGCCGTGCCTTTCAGTTCCACCACAATGCGGATATCAGGCCGACCGTTCGCGTCGCCCGCCGATTCGTCGCGCAAATCGCGAATGCCCTCCAGTTTCTTCTCCTGCACGAGCTCCGCCATGCGCACGATGAGGTCGCTCTTGTTCACGCGGTACGGAATGGAGGTGATGATGATCTTGGTATCTTTCTTGCCGTCGTCCACGATCTCCGCTTCGCCGCGCACCACCACCGGCCCCTTGCCGGAACTGTATGCGTGCGCGATGTCGCTCTTATTGAATGCGACGCCGCCCATCGGGAAGTCAGGACCCTTCACGAACTCCAGCAAATCGCCGGTCGTGGCGTCCGGATTCTCAATCAGGTGCACGGTCGCGTCCACCACCTCGCGCAGGTTGTGCGGCGGGATGTTCGTCGCCATGCCGACCGCGATGCCGAGCGTGCCATTGAGGAGCAAGTTCGGGAGCGCCGCCGGAAGCACGTTCGGCTCCTCGCGCGTCGCGTCGTAGTTGGGATTCCACTTAACCGTCTCTTTCTCCAGGTCGGTGAGAAGCGCATCAGCGACGCGCGACATCTTGGCTTCGGTGTAACGCATAGCCGCCGGACTATCGCCGTCGATCGAGCCGAAGTTGCCCTGGCCCAAAACGAGCGGATAGCGGTAGGAGAATTCCTGCGCCATCTTGGCCATGGAGTCGTAGACGGCGACATCGCCGTGCGGGTGGTATTTGCCGAGCACTTCGCCGACCACGGTCGCCGACTTGCGGAACTTCACCGTGGGCGTGAGCCCCATATCGCGCATCGCGTAGAGGATGCGGCGGTGCACCGGCTTCAGTCCGTCGCGCACATCCGGGAGCGCGCGCGCGGTAATGACGGACATGGCGTAGTCCAGGTACGACGTACGCATCTCCGCGATGATCGGCTGGTTAATAACGTTTGCGGCGACTGGTGTCGCCGCGTCCTTCTCCTTGTCGTCTTTACCGCGCGCCATGATGGTGTATTAAAAATTAGAACGGAATGACGGTCTGCTCCGCCTTCTTCTGGCTCGGCGCGGCGGCGGTCGTGGTATCGATTATCTCAATGTGCGCCGGCACGGTCGCTGACGACGGCGGCAAGGCCGCCGCAGCTCCCGCGAGGCTGTTGTTCGTGTCGTTGCTTGCGGCCGCGGCCGCCGGCTGCCCGGCGAGCGCATCACCTCCGTGTATCGCGAACGCGCCCGTGGCAAATGACCCGCCGAGCCAGATGAGCGCAATGAGCGCGGTAACGCCCGCAGCTGCGGAAAAAGCGACCCGCTTGCGGATGTGGTGCGGCTGGCCCTTCACGTACTCGATGTGTTCAAAGACGGTTTTCATAGGGTTATGGCGTTACCACGATTATACTCCCATCACGACCTATAAGGTCCTTCTTCTTCAGGGTCAGCTTGTCCACTTTCTCGCTCCCGTTCCCGGCTTCTTTGAGGAACGCCTCGAGCGCCTTCGGTTGCCCGATGCCGCTCCAGTGCATCGGGATGATGATCTTCGGCTCGAGCGACACGGCGAGCTCGTGCGCCTTTGCAGGCGAGAGCACGCCGTCGCCGCCCACCGGCACGAAGAGCACGTCTATTTCATCCAAACCCTCGCGCGCCTCTTTGGAAAGCTCGGCATTGGAAAGCGCCCCCAGGTGTACGAGCGTCATGTCTTCGAGTTCCACGCTATATATAGTGTTCACCGCTTCGGTCTGGCCCTTCGCCAGGCCGTACTTGCTCCCCGAGAGGAACCCCTGGATGACGATGCCCTGCCGCTCGTACTCGCCCGGGCCCGTGACCGCGAACGGCACCTTCTCGCCGTACGTCACTTCATCAACGCCGTTCATGTCGGCATGGTCGCGCGAGACGAGCGCGATGTCCGCGCCGAAGCGCGCGGCCGGGAGCGAGGCACCTTTAGCGATGGGGTCGAAGACGAGCGTCAGATCGCCGAACGTCACCTTGAAACACTGTCCGCCGTGGTGGGTGATGACCATAAAGTTGCTTCTATTCTAGCACAAAACACGCCCGCACGGAAGCGTTTTCCTGCCAAAAAACGCTTCCTCGCGAACTGTCCCCACCTCCCCGAAAAGCCACTCCTGAAAAGGGGCGTTCGTGCTATATTTGCGACTAGGCGTTCCTTCGGCTCTCACAGAGAAGCGCGCGCTTACCGGGAGTTCCCGGGAATCATTGCTGTCCGTCCCCAACCAGAAGAAGGAGTACCGCATGAATCGCACCCAACGCTTCAAACTCGTGCTCGCCGGCCTGCTTGGCATGGCCGTTCCTGCCGCTGCCTTCCAGGCCGGTATCGCGCGCAAAGCCGGCCCTGTCGACGAAAAAGACCGCGGCCACACCGGCGGCATGCAGACCTTGATCAACGACATCGGCAGTCGCCCCGGCTGGACAAGCCTGGCGGCCAAGGACAGCGGCTCGATGACGGCCACGGTGACGGCCAAGATCGAAGCGATGAAAGCGACGGCGATGAAGGCGTGGACGCGCCGCGCATACGCCAAGAGCTTCGCGTTCCTGCTGCCGGCGCCCGCGGCCTTCGGCTGATTCGGCGCCAACAAAAAGAATCGGGAGATAATCACCCTGTCGACCCGACCCCAAGCCCCGCGATCCGCGGGGCTTCCTTTTTTGATGCTCTTGTACTATAGTCACTCTGTTGCGTGCGGGAGAACTAGAAAGGTGCTAACCCTGGCGGCCGCAAGGCACCAGTACCCTTCTCGAAAATCCCCACCGCTTTATATATTATGTCTGAAGAGAAGAAGGTTGCCGCTCCGGTGGCGACCATCCACCTTTCCGAAGGCCACCCGATGGCGGGCCTCATTGATTCCATTCCGACGCCTCCGTCGGCGGGAGAC
>JAKAGD010000072.1 GCA_021817685.1 bacterium | reverse complement strand
ATCAGAAATGTCGCCCAGCACGATACTGATACCGGTTCCGCCGGTGTTCAGGTCGCGCTTCTTTCCAAGCAGATCGACGAGCTCGCGAAGCACCTCAAGAAGAACCCCAAGGATTTCCATTCCCGCCGCGGTCTTCTTCAGATGGTCGCCGACCGCCGTTCGCACCTCCGCTACCTTGAGACGAACAATAAGCGCCACTACAACGCGCTTATCAAGAAACTCGGTTTGAAGAAATAAGCTTGCGGAAAGCCTCGCCTGCGGCGTTACGGGTCCCAGCGATTCCTTCCGCCGTACCACACAGTACGTCTCCAGGAATCGCTTCCCCGTGCCTTGCATCCGAGAACTTTCCGCGAAGCTTCGAGTGGTATCATGAGTATGGTTTTATTATTTTGTTTTCATAAGCATTTATTTCTATGGCAGTTATCAAACATCCCGCCCAGCGTGTCGGCGTATTCATAGACACGCAAAATCTCTATCACAGTGCGAAGCACCTCTATAAGGCGCGCGTCAACTTCGGGAAAGTCCTCGAAGAGGCCGTGGGCGGCCGCATACTCGTGCGCGCCATCGCGTACGTCATCAAGACGGAAGCGGGCGACGAGACGAACTTCTTCGAAGCGCTCACCAAGATGGGCATTGAGACGAAGATGAAAGACCTTCAGATATTCGCCGACGGCGCGAAGAAGGCCGACTGGGACGTGGGACTCGCGATCGACGCGGTCAAACTCGCCCCCAAACTGGACACGGTCGTGCTTGTCACCGGCGACGGCGACTTCATCCCGCTCATCCAGTATCTGGACATGAACGAGGGGTGCCAGGTAGAGGTGATCTCTTTCGGCAAATCCTCTTCCGGCAAATTAAAGGAAGCGGCGCACGCGTTCACCGACCTGTGCGACGATCCGCGCAAATACACTATTGCATCGCGCGGTTAAAATTCCGTTGAGGGAATTTTCCGCAAAACGCCCCGCTCCCGCGGGGCGTTTTGCGGAATAACACGTAGCACATCGCGTTCCATAGGTTACACTTGAGCAATGGATGAGAACGCGACCACGCCGAGCCCCGCTCCGGAAAAAGGAAAACCGGAGAAATACATTCGTACGTTCGCGGGCGACATGGAAGTACTGAAGCAGGGAGGTTCTCCCGACCTCGCTCCGCTCGGGCAGCCGCGTCCTGGTGCCAAAGAGCGCCTCGTCGCGTCTTCACCGATAGCACCGCCGCCTCCGCCTCCTCCCCCCGCGCCGCTCCCGTCTCCCAGGCCCGCACCCCCGCCTCCGCCGCCGCCTGAACTCGCGCCGATCAAGACGTACGCGGGTGATTTCTCTGAGCGGATGAAAGACACGCGCGCTTCGGCTGCGACCGTGCTTGCCGCCGAACAGGACCGGACGATGCGAGAACCGGAAGCACTGCCGGAAAAGCAGAAGTTGGGCAATACGCTTTACGTCATTGGCGGCGTCGTACTGCTCATCATCGGCGTCGTCGGCGCATACATCGCTTACTCGCGCTACCAGACCGCGACTGCTCCGGTGGTGCCGGCGCAAACCGTGCCGGCGCCGATATTCGTGGATGAGCGCGAGCAGATCGGGCAGGGCGGTCTCGCTCCGATCGTGGCGATACAGCAGTCGGTCGCCCGCCCGCTCTCCGGTAGTAACACCGTGCGGCTCCTCTATCTTGCGACCTCGACCGACAAGAGCGTTTTCGCATCACTCCCCGTATCGGCCCCGGACATTCTGGTGCGCAACGTGAATCCGGCGCGCAGCATGGCCGGCGTCGTGGCCGTGGCCGGCGTACAGAGCCCGTTCTTCATACTGTCCGTTTCCTCCTACGGCTATACGCTCTCCGGAATGCTTTCATGGGAAACGCTCATGCCGCGCACGCTGAGCGCGCTTTTCCCGCCGTATCCGTCCGCCGCCGGCGCAGCGACCTCGACGAGCCCGACCCCGGCGACTGTGCCCGCCGGAAACGGACAGCTCGGCTTCCGGGATGAAACGGTCGGCAACCACGATGTGCGCGTGTACCGCGATGCGGCGGGCCGGAGCGTGATGCTCTACGGCTACTGGAACCAGTCGACGCTCGTCATCGCGCGCGACCCGGCGGCGTTCACCGAAATACTCGGACGGCTCGCAACTTCGCGCGCGCCGCAATAGCGCCCCAGAGTCTGCTAGTATTACCCCCAATGAGAACCGAACAATTCAAGAAGAAGCTCGAGGCGGAGAAAGCGAAGCTCGAGTCGGAGATGGGGACTGTCGGACGGCGCAATCTTGCGGTCCCGAACGATTGGGAGCCGATCCCGACGGAGGCGGGCACCGAATCGGACCTCGCCGACCAGGCCGATGTGGTAATGAACCGCGAGAGCAACAACGCCATCCTCGCCGACCTTGAGGCGCGCTACGACACCATCCTCTCGGCGCTTGAACGGATAACGAAGCGGACATACGGGAAGTGCGAAGTGTGCGGCAAGGAAATAGGGGAGGCGCGGCTCGCCGCCGATCCCGCCGCTACGACCTGCGTCGAGCATCTGTAATTTTCCATGACTTCCGCGCGACCGAAAGCCCCGGTTCGTGCAACTCGCTCCGCTCCCGCGAAGCTTAAGCAGGGCTATGCAAAAACACTGGCCGCTCAACCGCTCGGTTCGGGCGCCGAGCTGGTGAGCGTGGAGGCCGACCTCACGCGCGGCCTGCATGCGTTCTCCATTGTCGGGCTCGCCGATAAGGCGGTGGAAGAAGCGCGCGACCGGATCAGCGCCGCGATACGCCACTCGGGTCACAAGCCGCCAAAACAACAGAACAAGCGCATCGTCCTTTCGCTCTCCCCGGCGGATTTGAAGAAGGAAGGGTCGCATTACGACCTTTCGCTCGCGCTCGCGTACCTCATCGCCATAGGCGATGTCCCGCCGCTTTTCGACGAAGTACTATGCATCGGCGAACTTGCGCTTGACGGGACGTTGCGCACCGTGAAAGGAGTGCTCCCGCAGGTGCTCGCCGCGAAGCGCCGCGGGACCAAAAGCATTTACGTGCCGCCCGGGAACGCGCGTGAGGCATTGCTTGCTGAGGGAGTCGCCATTTACGCGCCGGCGTCGCTCGCGGAATTGCTGGAGCACTTAAAAGGGGGGAAGAAACTCCCGCGCCTGATGCGCGATCGTTCGGTAAAAGTGCCGCCGCCGTCCCTTGATCTCGCGGATGTAAAAGGACAGGAGAGCGCGAAACGCGCGCTTGAGATAGCGGCCGCCGGCCGGCACAACATCGTGTTCTACGGTCCGCCGGGCACGGGGAAGACGATGCTCGCCCGCGCGCTCGCCGGCATCCTCCCGCCCCTATCGGATGACGAGATGCTTGAGGTGACGGCGATACACTCCACCGCCGGACTGCTCTCCGACGGGGACGCGGTGCACTGGCCGCCGTTCCGCGCC
>JAKAGD010000008.1 GCA_021817685.1 bacterium | reverse complement strand
CAAACGCTTGCCGTGCTCGAGTTCGCGAAACGGCACCGTGCGGACGTGCTCACCAAGTCGAGCCTCATGCTCGGGCTCGGCGAAGACGAAGCGGAGATCGTGGCGGCGCTCGACGACCTCCGAGCTGCGGGCGTCGACATCGTCACCTTCGGCCAATACTTGCGGCCTACGCCGAACCACCTGCCCGTCGAGCGTTACCTTCGTTGCGGTCTGCTGCTGAGTGGAGCCCAGCAGGATCAGCCCCTTCCTGGTGCCGATGATGATCGTCGATCTCGCGGCGGGGCACATTTCGATCAAGTACGGGCTGCGCGGGATCAACTACGCGCCCGTCTCGGCATGCGCAACCGGCACAGTCTTGTCGTCTTTTGAAAAAAGGAGATGGAGGTTTTTGGTATTCCTTTCAAGCAGAGATAAGTTTGACTTCAGTGCGAACCCGCCGACCAGGTCCTCACCTCCTACCGTGTTATCAAACGGCGGGCAAATCAAATAGACAGAGAGTGCTTTCTTGGGCAGTTTCTTTTCGGACAAATATTTCGCGAGGAAAATGCCGCCGAGCGAACTCCCGATTAAGATAGCGTTGTTCCTCAGGAGTGGAAGGTATCTTTCAAAAAAGATCTTCCAGTCTCTATATTTCGCGTTGTCCTGCAACGGCATTCGCGGACGGATGATTTCAAACCCGTTGCCGAGCTTTTTATCCAAAAAGTCACCCGACCAGCTTATCTTTTTCTTTGCTGATATTTTTCTTGTTTTCAAAAAATGCAAATAATCCTTCTCATTCTTGAAGGTCATTCCTCCGTGAACCATGAGTATCTGACGTTTCTTTTTCATTCCCGCAAGTATACCAAAAACGAGCCTATCCCATCCGCCGCCCATGCGCGGGTGCCGGTGCCGGTCCGCCCGGTCGGTTCAAAGTGGGGGTTTACGAAGCTCTCACCGGTAGACACTAAATATTACGAGCTGGATGTCTGGGATGCGGTTAGAACCTTATGCGCCGATAGTTCCTGTCTTGAACATTCCCGCCGGCTCATAGGTCGCCATCAATACGCCGGTGGTCGAGATTTTAGAATCCACCATTTTAAAACCTTGCGGCTTTACACCCTCTTCAAACAAACGCTTTCCGCTCCCGATTATCAGCGGGTGAATCCAAATATGCATGATGTCGACAAGATCGTTAGAGAGTAGCGTTTGAATCAGGTTGCCACTACCCCAAACATGGAGGTCGGGAGCATCCATTGCCTTTAGCTTCTTTAGTTCAGCCACAACATCGCCCGTGACTAGCGTTGAGTTTTGCCATGTGAGTTCTTGGGGCGCATGCGACACCACATACTTGCGAGTGGCGTTGAAAGGGACAGCAATATCGTTATCGGTAGTAGCAGTCGGCCAATACGCCGCAAAGATATCATAAGTACGCCGGCCTAAAAGAAGCTCGAACGGCTGGCTCATAAGCGCGTTTATCATGTCGCCTCCGACCTTGTCCAGATATGAGAACTGCCATCCCCCATATTTAAAGCCGTTCGATGCATCCTCTTCTGGTCCGCCCGGCGCTTGCATGACGCCGTCGAGAGTAACAAAGGTAGTCGTGATTATTTTTCTCATTCGAGAATTATATCAAAACGTATTGGTAAGGTGACACCTTTGCACCCAAATTGACCATAGATGCCGCCGCCCATGCGCGGGTGCCGGTGCCGGTCTTACGCCAATCCGAGCACCCGCCTTACTTCATCGGACACCTGAACGGGAATCGACTTCCCTTCCATATCAGCCGGGCTGTTGAGACCGATGCCCATATCGGGTTGCAGGGTGTAGAGCGTGACATGGGTCGGCTGCGGAGGGATTTCTATTCCGAGTTCCCGCCCTAGAGATTCTGAAAATTCTTTCAAATTTGACACCTCACACCGAGCAACTAGAGATTTCCTTTCATCCTTCTGTGCGAAACGGAAATCCCCCGTGTACCGAACGAACGATATGTCATTTTTATTCACGAAAGAACAGAAAGAATCCAGAATTTTTCCTTCTAAATCGCCGTCGTGCTCTTTCAAAATGTCGTTCACGCACAGAAGACTCACATGAAAGGACGATCGTCTCTGTAGGGTTTCGCCCTCGACAGAAATAGTCTCGGGCAAACCGTTAATTTCTAGCGGGAGCGCTATATACCCCTTGCTGTACGTAAATTTGTTTCCGCCGCAAATATAATTCCTTTCTTTCATACGCACAGTATACCGCCGCCCATGCGCGGGTGCCGGTGCCGGTCCGCCGGTCGGTTCAAAGCGGGGGTTTACGAAATCCCCTCTATGAATTACAGCTGGAAACCGTGCTCCGCCATCACTTCCTTGAAAGCAGGGTACCCGCGGTACATCTGGGCATTGAAGCCCATTGCGTTTAGGGATTCTACGTTCCCTTCCCGGTCATCCCAGTACATGACTTCTCCTTTATCAAGAATTCCGTGCCTCTCTTTCAGCGTTTGGAATATCTTTTCTGCGCCCTCGGCGCTTTGTTTGAGTGCGCCCAGCTCGGAAGCGCAAAATACTTCGTTAAATATCTTGTCGTACGAGAATTTCTCAACAAAATAGTTGAGCCGATATCGCTCCTGATTCGTCGCAAGACAAACCACGAGATCCTGCGCTCTAAGCTTCGCGATAGAGGCGTATACGTCCTCATCCAGGGTGGCGCCGATGGAGAACCAGTACTGCATCAGTTCATCGACTGTGCCCTTCCATCCCCACGTCGTTATTACCTTCTCCAGCTCTTCTCTCAGGTCCGCTTCGCCAGTCATGCATTTCTTAAACGGGCCCGCGAAGAAAGGGTCCATGACTGCGATGTTCAGATTGAATTCTCGCGCATACTGCTCACTGAAGCGGCCTCCGTGCGCCACCATTCCATCATTGTCATAAATGACTGCTCTCGGTTTCTCCATGGGCCGAATTGTAGCAGAATCCGATACATCCTCACCCGCCGATGCGCGGGTGCTGGTGTCGGTCCGCCGGTCGGTTCAAAGTGGGGGTTTACGAAATCCCTATCATTACTTCCCTTTTAAAAGATCTTTAATCTCGGTGATTATTTCATTTGCATCATTTTTATATCGATTAAATTGAGCATGATCAACTCCGTATCTTGCTGAATTCGTAATTTCAATAAGGGTATTAATGTGCTGAAGTTCAGCACTTTTGCCATTTAGTTGCGCGGCAATTTTAAGTGAAGCAGCTTGTTTTGACAGAGCTTGTTCCGATTTCTCTTGCGCTTTAGCACTACGCCTCAATTCTTCTCTTGTCAGCTTCAATTCTTCTCTTTGTAATTCAAGTTCCTTTCTCTGAAGGAAAACTGCGTATATCACACCCAAAAAAGCGAGACCTGAGAAAAGAGCGTTTAATGCCCCGAACATATCTCCAAACTGCCCACGCGATACCATGTCTGGGTACAGATATTGAACGACAAAGAAGTATACGGGGAATAGAACTACGAGCCCTAATATTGTTAGTGAAATACTTTTCATACTCCTTTCAATTATACCCCCTTAATCCTTCGATTCTAAAACTAAGCTACTTGCCTCCTCGGTCTCGGAAATTCTCCGTCAAGCACCCATTGGATTTTTTGGCGACTTTTTAAGTATCACCCCGGCCTCCTCGGAATCCTATGTTTCGTTAACCATCAACCTAAGAAGTAGCCCCGTCAGGTAGATAAACGCTTCTACTTCTTTATGATTTGGGTTGCTTCCTGCATGTCTACTTCCGTATTCATGAGCTAGTTGCTTGTAGTAGTGGACTACATTTTTATATTCCTTCGGCAAATCTAATTTATCAACAAGCGCGTCTGAATTCTTATCAAACGGCTTGTCGTTCCCCAGAACTTCCTTAGCTAAAGCTTCTACACTCGTATAAGAATTTGTAATCGCGTCCTTTCCAGCAGAAACGTTCTTTATGGATTTCTCGTAGTGTCCGAGTGCAATATGAAACTGTTTCTTTGTAGCCGGATATTTATCCAGCCAGTCAAGCACTTCATTGATCAAAGCCTCATCGAGTTCTTTTGCTCCAGAAGGATAAAACTTTCCGCTTTTCCAAAAAATACCCAAGTCACCCTCTGAAAGAAGTATTATCCTAGACATTCTTTCTTCAAAGTTTCTCAAGCTAATTATCTCCTCGCGGGTGTTATACCCGTAGCGGTCATATATCTCGCGAGCTCTACCTTCTCCGAGATATTTATAACAGTACTCGATAACTTCAAGGGTTTTATAAAAGTCACCCTCCGCCATTGTTTCCAAAGTTATGTCAGACCAGTAACCCGTGCCGATTTCTCTGGGTTGGACTCTTTCTGCCCAAGGCTCGCCCATTTGTTCACTAGCCCACCAAATAAAGTTTTCGTCGTAGAAAGTGACGCCTTTGTTGTCTTGAAGCCAACGGAAAATCGACACGCCGACTCGATTCAAAAAGCGTTGTCTTAGTTCGGCAGAATCAACTCCCGTAAGACCCATTCTTTTTCTAAAGTCGCTCGCCATAATTAAACTGAATTATACTCCTAGGAATCCGAATCCGCCTCAAACTGGCTGCCGGTCAGGGACCGCGATTACGCTTATCGAAGCTTACCGCTTCAGTACACCTTGCGGATATTTTATCACTCCGTTCTAAACTATGCTCGCAAGGTCTTCGATTCCCTGCCGCAGGCGCCCCACGTCTGCTCCCGGCAGCAAAAAGCTGCTCTGCACTTTTTGCTGCCGGTCAGGGAATCGAACCCCAATTCACGGCTTCAAAGGCCGCTGTCCTACCGTTAGACGAACCGGCAATGTGCAAACACTAACGCATTTGGGCGAGGCTTCAAAGGCCGCTGTCCTATTGGCGAGCGAGGCCGAGCGACAAGCGCATTTATATGCTTGTCCGAGGCAAGCGAAGCCAGAAAGCTTTGCTTACTGAGAAGCACGAAGCAAAGCTTACCATTAGACGATCTCCCCCAAGACTTCTGCCTGCGCAAGCAGGCGACCACTACTTCCCTTCTCCGTCAGGAAACAATTCTAGGACGGCTAACTCCAACGGCAACGCCGGAATCGGCGCATATCTAATACGATCGGCGGCGTTCAGAAATGCGAGCATCGCGGCATGCGTGATGCCTTTGCCGGAGGCGAACTTCTCCAGTGCGGAGAATTCGTCCGCGCCGAGCTCGTCCGCGAGCGAGGCGCGGAGTTCTGGCGCGTAGCGGATGAGGAGCGTACTGCGCAGCGCCTCCAGCACCAGTTCCAGAAACAGCTTCATATCTACATCCGCTTTCGCGGCCTTCTCAATCGCCTCCAATGCTTTGCCGCGCTCGCCTCCCGCGAGCGCTCTTATGAGCGCATTCACCTGCTCGCGGCGCGGCGCGCCGGTGGCCGCTTCCACTTGCTCGCGCGAAAGCGACTTCCCGTCCGCGCCCGCGATCACCTTTTGCAATACCGAAAGCGCATCGCGATACGAACCGTCGCCGAGCATCGCCACGAGCTCGGCGGCGTCCGGTGCGAGCGCGTACCCTTCTTTCTTCGCGATACGAGCCGTTTCCTTGGCGAGTACGGCGCGCGTGGGCTTCTTGAACTCAAACACCTGGCAGCGCGATTGCACCGTCTCCGGCACCTTCGCGAGCTCGGTCGTGGCGAGTATGAACACCGCATGCGCCGGCGGCTCTTCCAGCGTTTTCAGAAATGCGTTCCACGCGCCCTTGGAGAGCATATGCACCTCGTCCAGTATGTACACCTTGTACGGCGAGGCGAACGGGAGCGTGTACACGCCCTCGGTCAGCGCGCGGATGTCTTCCACGCTGTTGTTCGACGCCGCGTCCACTTCATACAGATCGTTCTCCGTGCACCCGATGGCGCTCGCGAATATGCGCGCGACGGATGTCTTCCCAAGCCCGCGCGTGCCGGCAAATAAATACGCGTGCCCTATCTTGCCCGACTTGGCCGCTTCTTCAAGCGGCTTCGTGACCTGCTCCTGCCCCACGACCTCCGAGAACTTGTCGGGACGATACATCCGGTAGAGAGACTGGTGCGCCATTGCCCCGAGTATACCAAATTGAATAAAAAGAAGGCCTTGGGGTCCTTTGCGTTGCATTTCTGCGCCGCGTAGGAGCCCAAGGCCTAGATGGTTCGGTTTCCCTGCGAAACCTAAAAGCAACCAATAAGTCCAGCATACGCCCTTCAAGCACTCCTGTCAAGTAGGCCGGAATGCCAGCTCCTTTTGGGAGCCCGGGTCGCCGGCGGGCGGCGCGGTGCCGGTGGCTTCGCGCAGTTCTTTCTTGATGAATTCCAGTTCCGCCGCCCATTCCCTTGTGGATGTGGACGGAAGCGGCTGGTTAAAACGCTGGCTTTCCCTGATGCGGACGATGATACGGTCCAGTCTGTTCAAAGCGTTGGCGATCCTTTCGGTAACCATCTTCTGCCCTTTCCTGTAATGAGCCAGACTTCAAACTATACCTGCGGCACTGAAGCGTCAAGAATAGCTTTCTCCAGTTCATCAGCACTTTCCGCCTGCATAAGGCGCGCACGGAGATCGGCGGCGCCGTCAAAGCCCGTTACGAACGCCTTGATGTGCTTTTTCAATATCGCAAAGTTTTTCGGCGGAGTTATTTTCTCAAATCCGTGCGCGAGCTCAATGAGCGCCGCGAGCTTCTCGGCGAGCGGCGTATCTTCCGGCTTCTTCCCCGCAAACACCCAGGGATTGCCGAACATCGCGCGGCCGAGCATCGCGCCGTCGCATCCGCTCTCCGCGACTTTCGCCCGCCCGTCTTCAATGTTCTGCACATCGCCGTTGCCGATGAGGAGCACGCGCGGGTTCACGTGATTCCTGATCGCTATCGCCTTCTTCATGTGTTCCCAGTCGGCGGGCACGAGCGACATTTCCTTCCTAGTTCGCAGATGGAGCGTGATGGCGGCGGGCTCCGCTTCAAGAAGCGCCGTAAGCCACTCATCGAGCGACTCCTTGTTGTACCCCACGCGCGTCTTCACCGAGACCGGCAAATTACTCGCCTCCTTCGCCGCGCGGATGATCTCAGCCGCGAGCTTGGGATTCTTTATCATCGCCGAACCGCATCCCTGCCGCTCAATGGCGCGGTCGGGGCACCCCATATTAATGTCTACACCGTCGAACCCAAGCTCGGCGACGAGCTTGGTCGCATACGCGATCATCTCCGGCTTGGACGAAAAGATTTGGGCGACGATGGGATGCTCGCTCTTATCAAACTGGAGATCGCGCATAAGCGGATTCTCCGCATCCCTAAGCGGGCGTAGCCCGTCGGGCGATCCGGCTTCGCCGGATTTAGCCTTCATTGTGGCTATTTCGCGCGTGTGGTACAGGCCGTCGGCGGATACGAATTCCGTCCAGAACACGTCCGGCGCGCCGCGCGCCGCCACAAGCGCGCGGAACGCCACGTCGGTGACATCCGCCATCGGCGCCATTACGAAAAACGGCTTCTTGAGTTCTTGCCAAAATCCCATAGTTACTGACTGTTTACCGTTTTCTGCGCGCTGTCAACTTTTCTCTTCGCGTAGACCTTGCCGTCAAACCGCAGATCCACGTAGTCCAATGAACCGTCCGCGAGATTGAGACTCCCGCGCGCGGAGGTGAGCGCGGTGAACGCGTTCTCCTCATTGCCGAGCACGTAGGTGATGCGGGTGCCGCTTGCAAGATACGTATCCACTTCATCGTTGCGGATGATGATGTGCGTGACCGGCGAGCCGAACGAAGGGAGCTGGCGGGCGAAATCAAACACCGACGGCAGATCATCCGCATGCGCGATGGTTGCGCGGAGCGGTTCCAGACCGTCGCCGTCAAGCGGCGCATAGAGCGTGAACGAATTCACCGTTTCCGTCGTCGTTGCGGCGGCCGCAAACACGAATCCGTTCGCGTCAAAGACGTAGCAATACGCTTCCACGCCCGGTGTGGGAGCGAGCCCGCACCACCGCGCGATGGGCACGCGCTCGCTCGTCTTGATGGAGAGGCCGGTGAGCCCGTTATGGAAGATGGAGACGGCCGCGACGTCCGGATGCGCCGCCATAATGCCCGCGCGGATGCCTGTGTCGGGAAAGAAGAATGTGGAGTCGCGCGGGATGACGCCGAAATACTTTCCCTGCATCGCCGCAACTGCGATGTCCGCGTATGACTGATCTGCGCCGAATATCTGGATGTGTGAAATGCGCACCGCACTCTGGTTGAGCTCATACAGAATGCCGGCGCACAGAAGAGCGAAAAGTACGAAAAGCGAAACGAGGATGCGGCGGCGGCGTACCCGCCGCCGCTCCGCAAGCCGAGCGCTACCTTGCGGCGCCGATGATGTCCTTCCCAACATACGGCACGAGAGCCTCGGGTACTTTTATCGTCCCATCCGCTTGCTGGTAATTCTCAATGACAGCGATGAGCGTCCGGCCAATAGCAAATGCCGTCGCATCGTTCATGTGCACGTGCGTAAGGTCTCCTTCTTTATTCCGCATACGCGTGTTGAGCCGGCGCGACTGGTACCCGCCCATATAGTCCGACGTCTGCGTCTCCCGGTACGTGTCCTGCCCCGGCATCCACGTTTCAATGTCGAACTGCCGGTGATCCGGCTTACCCATATCGCCCGTGCAAATGGCGACGACCTGGTACGGAAGCTTCAGCAACTGCATGAGGTGCTCCTGTATAGCGACGAAAAATTCCTGTTCCCGGTACCCGTCCTCCGGCCGCACGAAACTCTCAAGCTCGAGTTTGTCGAACTGGTGCTGACGCAGGATGCCGCGCGTATCCTTGCCAGCCGCGCCGGCCTCGCGCCGGAATGCGGTGGAATACCCCGCGTATCGGATCGGCAGCTGTGCTTCGTCAATGGTCTCGTTCATGTGCAGAGGACCAAGCGTGTGCTCGGCGCTGCCGACAAGTACCAAATCGTCTTTCTCAAAGAAGTACCGCTCCTCGATCGGCTGAAGGCGCGCCATACGCCCCATGACATCGCTCCGCATGAATACCGGCGGGATGACCGGGACGAACGGAGTCGGCACGATGTCGAGACCGGCCTTCTCCGCTATCGCGGCGAGTTCTTCGCGGGAAGTCAGCACTTTGAGCGCAAGCGAAATGAGCGCGAACTGCATGAGGACCAGGTCGCCCTTGAGGTATGCGAAACGGGCACCAGACACTTCCCCGGCACGTTCGGTATCTATGATGCCGAGTTCCCGCCCGATGTCCCAATGCGCCTTCGGCTTGAAATCAAACTTGGTCGGCTCGCCCCACTTACGAACGACGACGTTCCCCGATTCATCCGGACCGACCGGCGTGTCGGGCGACGGGACATTGGGGACCGAAAGGAGCAGTTTGGTCCACTCCTTGAGCAGTTCCTGGTAGCGCTCCTCCTCCTCCGCCATGCCGGCCTTAAGGTGTTGCATCGCTTCGATCACCTTCTCTCGTTCGCCGCCTTTGGCGAGCTGAATCTCGTTGCTTCGGCGGTTTTGTTCAGCGCGCTTCGCGTCCAGCTCCTGGCGCAATTTCTTGCGCTCGTCATCAAGCTTGAGCAGTTGATCAATATCGACATCCGCGCCCTTCTTCACAACGGCATCCTTCACCAGATCAATGTTCTCCCGAATGAAATGTATATCCAACATGTTCGCCCTAGTATACTGCAGGTATGCAGATACGTGAACTCGCCCGTGAAGAGTGGCCTGCACAACTCCGGGAGATACCACAGCAACCGAAAAAGCTCTGGATACGGGGCGCGCTTCCTGCGGCGGGGACAAAATATCTCGCCGTCGTGGGCAGCCGCGCACTCACGCCCTACGGACGGGAGGCGTGCGAGATGCTCATCGGCGGGCTTGCCGGCTACCCCGTCTCCATCGTGAGCGGTCTCGCACTCGGCGCGGACGCCTGCGCGCATAAAGCGGCGCTCGCCGCTGGACTCCATACCGTCGCCATCCCCGGCTCAGGACTCGATGATGCGGCCATCGGGCCGCGGACGAACTTCGGTCTGGCGCAGGACATACTGGCGGCGGGCGGCGCGCTCGTATCGGAACAGGAACCCTCTCATCGGCCGCGGCTCGGCGAATTCCCTTCGAGGAACCGCATCATGGTCGGCATAAGCGACGCGGTGCTCGTCGTCGAGGCCGGCAATAAGTCCGGTACGCTCATCACCGCCCGACTCGCGGGCGAATACAATCGAGATTTGCTCTGCATCCCGCACCGCATCGGGGATGCGCATGCGTTCGGTTCGCACCTCTTCATCCGGCTCGGCGCCGCACTCGTAAGCGACCCGCTCCACCTATTGGAAGCGCTCGGCATACCGCCGCGCGAGGCGCATTCGGGCGGCGAAGCTCCGCGCGACCTGGAAGACACCGAACTCGTTATCTGGAGTATGCTGGAGGAGCCGAAGACGCGCGACGAGATACTCCGCGGCGCAGGCGGCGCCGCGGGCGACCTCCTCACCGCCCTCGTCGCATTAGAGTTGCGCGGCCTCGTCAAAGAAGAGTTCGGCGCCTGGCGCCGCATCTGACCATATGAAAATCTATTCCTGGAATATGCTGTTCCGCAATAAAGAGCTCGACCGCGCGTTCGAGTTCATTGCGCATGCCGACTTCGACATCTTCTGCCTGCAGGAAGTGCCTGAAGATTTCCTTGCGCGCCTGAAGACGCTGCCTTTCCATATCACGGATGCGATCGACGTGGACCGGCTCTTCGCAAAAACGAACCGGAATCATCTTGTCATACTCTCGCGGCACCCCATCACGGCTTCGGGCCCCCTCCCCTGGCCCGACTACTGGCCGCTCCTGCCGCTCCGTACAAAACTGTTCGTCCGCCTCATGCGCCCCTTGCACTGGTCAAAGATACGGAACCGCAACGGCCTCTATGCCGACGTGAGCGCGCCGAACGGATCGCTCCGTATTTTCAATTTACATACCGCTCTTACCCGCCCTTCCTTGCGTATCCGCGAGTTCGAAAGAGTGATGGCCGAACGCGACCCATCCCGCCCGACCATCGTGTGCGGCGATTTCAACACGATTGAATCCCCGCGGATGTCCATTTTGAATTGGTTCGTCGGCGGTTCGTTTTCCGACGTGTTCTTGTATCGCCGCGAACGCACCCGCCTGCAGAAACATTTTATGGAACATGAATTGGCCAATCCGCTCGCCGGCGGCATCACGCACCCGTTCTCGCAATCCCAGCTCGACCACATCCTCGTGTCGCGCTCGTTCACTATCAAAAATGCCGAGGTTATCCCCGATCGAATGGGCTCCGACCATCATCCGATACGCGCGGAAATCTCATAACGACTCTTGACCATATATAGGTATGCGCGTTATGAGTTAGTCTGTGGCCAAACGATTACTCATTGTGGAGTCGCCGACGAAGGCGCGCACCATAGGGCACTATCTGGGCAAGGACTACACGGTCCTTGCTTCCGTCGGGCATGTGCGCGACTTGCCGAAGTCCAACAAGGACGCGGTAGACATAGAAGGCGGCTTCATTCCGCGCTACGTCATCCCCGCCGAAAAACGCGAAGTCATTGAGAAGATAGAGAACGCCGCAGAGAAAGCCGACGAGATATACCTGGCGACCGACCCCGACCGCGAGGGCGAAGCTATCGCCTGGCACATTAAGGAGGTCGCGGGTCTTAAGAAACCCAAGCGCGTCGTATTCCACGAGATCACCAAAGCCGCTATTGAGGAGGCTATCGCGCACCCGCGCGCTATTGACGAGCACCTGCGCGAAGCCCAAGAAGCGCGGAGAGTCCTCGACCGCATCGTGGGCTACGACCTGTCCGGCCTTATCTGGAAGAAAGTGCGGTACGGGCTGTCCGCAGGGCGCGTGCAGTCGCCGGCGCTCCGCATCCTTGCCGAACGCGAGCGCGAGATAAAGGCTTTCATACCGGTCACCTATTTCGTCCTCTCCGCGCTGTTCAAGTCGAAAGGAGGCGAGATGCCGACCGTCTGCACCGAACAGCCTGCCACGCATGAAGACGCCGAACGCATCGTGCAGGCCGGCAGGAGCGCAAAGTGGAGCGTCGCTTCGGTTTCCGAAAAGGCGGAGGAGCGCAATCCGCGCCCGCCGTTCACCACGTCCACGCTCCAACAGACGGCTTCCACGCGGCTCGGGTTCGCGCCCTCGCGCACCATGCGCGCCGCGCAAAAACTCTATGAGGCCGGCCACATCACCTACATGCGCACCGACTCGGTGAACCTCGGCGCGGAAGCCGTCGCGAAAATGGCAGGCGTCATCGAGGAGAAATTTGGGAAAGAATACCTGCAGGTGCGCGCCTACAAGACGACGAGCAAGAACGCACAGGAAGCGCATGAAGCGGTGCGGCCCACCGATCCCTCGCACGAGAAGGCCGGTACGACGCCGGATGAAACGGAGCTCTACGCGCTCATCCGCACCCGCGCGCTCGCCTCGCAGATGTCCGCCGCAAGCATCATGCGCACGAGCGTTGCGGCGAAAGCAGAGGCGGATATTCCGCTCTTCACCGCGAACGGTTCGCGGGTCATCTTCCCCGGCTGGCTCGCGCTTGATACGGCGGCGCGCGGCGAGGATGTGGAACTGCCGCACCTTGCGGAGGGAGACCCGCTCACGCTCCTCTCGCTTGCCGCAGAGGAAAAGCAGACCGAGCCGCCGAACCGCTACACGGAGGCCGGCCTCATCAAAGAGCTCGAGAAGCGCGGCATCGGACGCCCGTCCACGTACGCGTCCATCATGAAGACCATCCAGGACCGCGGCTACGTGGAGAAACTCGGCCGCTCCTTGAAGCCGACCGCCACCGGCATGGTCGTCTCCGGCTGGCTCGAGGAACATTTCCCCGAATATGTGAGCGACACGTTCACCGCAGAGATGGAAGACGAGCTCGACGAGATAGCGCGCGGCGAACGCGGCTACACCGAGACGCTCTCGGCGTTCTACGGACCGTTCGAGAAGGCCGTACGCGCAAAGGACAAACTGCCGAAGGCCACTTCGCTCGGCGATGCGCCTGCGGAATTCCCCTGCCCGCTGTGCGGCAGCCCGATGGAATTCAAGCTCGGCCGCGGCGGCGTGTTCATGAGCTGTAAGAAATATCCCGATTGCATGGGCGCGCGGACCGAAGAAGGCCATGAACTCAAGAACGACGAACCCATCGGCGTCCATCCCGATACCGGCGCGCCGATTTTCATAAAGACCGGACGATTTGGACCGTACGTGGAGATGGCGCTCCCGGAAGAAGAAGCCGCCAAAGAAGAAGTCGCGGAGAGCGCGGACGGAAAGAAGCCGAAAAAGAAGGCGGCGAAGCGCGGCAAAGGCCGGCCGAAGACCGCGGCGAAGCGCGCAAGCATCCCCGCCGGCACCGATCTCTCCACCGTCACGCTCGCCGACGCGGTGAAATATCTTTCGCTCCCGCGCGAGCTCGGGGTGCACCCTTCCACCGGCAAATCCGTGTTCTCAAACACCGGCCGCTTCGGACCATACGTCGGCAGCGACGGCGAGTTCCGCTCGCTCAAAGCCGCCGTCGGCGACCCGTACACCATCACGCTCGATAAAGCGCTCGCGCTTCTTGCCGAGCCCAAGCGGCCACCCAAAGGCGTGGAGATAGTAAAAGAGATCGGCAAGCATCCGCGCACCGGAAAGTCGCTCGTGCTCTATAAATCAAAGCAGGGCCTCTTCTTGAAAAAAGGTCTCCGCCGCATCTACCTGCCCGAAACGACGAAGCCCGATTCCCTCACGCCGGACGAGGCCGCCGAGTACCTGAAATGATGAACGAGTAGGTGTATAGTAAGCACCTATGACGACCGTCAAGGAGATCGTCGCTGAAATGACCGGAGCGTCCCCCGAGGACGTCGCTTTCGTGGAGAAAGCGTACGAATACTCCAAGAAAGCCCATGAGGGCCAGCTCCGCTACTCGGGCGAACCGTACTTCACGCATGCGGCCGCGACCGCGAAAATACTCGCCGAATACGGCATGGACGCGACAACGATTGCGGCGGGACTCCTCCATGACGCGATTGAAGACGGCCGCGTTTCGCGCGCGGAAATGGAGAAAGAGTTCGGCAAAGAACTGCTCTTTATCGTCGACGGCGTGACGAAGCTCGGCACGCACAAATACCGCGGCGCCGAGCGCCACGCCGAATCACTCCGCCGACTCCTCGTTGCAACCGCAAGCGACATCCGCGTGCTCATCGTGAAGCTTGCCGATCGCAAACACAATATGCAGACGCTCGAGCACGTGCCGGAGCACAAGCGCAAGCGCATCGCGCTTGAAACGCTTGAGATCTACGCGCCGATCGCCGACCGGCTCGGCATGGGCAAGATGAAGAGCACGCTTGAGGACCTGGCTTTCCCGTTCGTGGACCCCGACGCCGCGGTGCACGCCGCTGAAGTGCGCAAGCTGAAAACGCAGGAGACCGAAGACGGACTCGTAAAAGTGCAGAAGGAACTCAAACAGGAACTGGCAAAGCGCGGTTTAACGGCATTCCGCATGGACGTCCGCATGAAGGGGCTCTGGAGCTTGCATCAAAAACTGAAGCGGAAGAATGACGACATCAGCCTCATCCATGACATCGCCGCGCTCCGCATCATCGTGCCGACCATCGAGGATTGCTACACCACGCTCGGCATGGTGCACGCGCTCTACAAGCCCTTGCCGGGCGAATTCAAGGACTACATCGCCGTCCCCAAGCCGAACGGCTACCAGAGCCTCCACACGACCG